>MOXJ01000004.1 GCA_002507565.1 Candidatus Reconcilbacillus cellulovorans | reverse complement strand
TTGCCGCCTATCACTTTACCAAGAAGGGAAGCCCTTGTCTACCCCTTTTCTTCCTCGCGTTCCTTGCTCTCAACCCTGCCCACGAATATTTTACTCATATTAAAGCGCCGGCTTGAGGTTTCCGCCCTCGGCTTTCAAGGCGCCGTAATCCGATCCACAACGTCGCGGACGGGCATGTCCTTCTTGAGCAAGTAAGCTCCGGCGACGATCCTACGGGTTTTTCCGCGAACAGCGATTTCGGTTCGGAGCGCCTGCGCGTCGCGGACGACTCCCGCTTCCGCTAACATCCGCACGACGTCTTCCGAGATCGCACCCGGGGGAATTCGGACGAAGACACGATCGTCTTTAAAAGAAAAAAACGTCGGCAAGGGCGAGGAGGCAGGAGGGGAAGCCGTCGGCACTGGCGTGGAAGAATGCGGGGACGGACCAGGCGCCGTCGCCTGCGCCCGTTCGACCACTAACCTCATCAACGCGTCGACGTCTTCCAGCCGCAAAAGCAGATAGCCGTTCCGCTGCGCCTCTGCTTGCCAGTCTTCATTCCCGTCGCCGGCCGAACCGGCCAGGCGTAGCACGATGCCGCAAACGATCAATCCGGCCCCCAGACCGGCCAAAAACCATTTACGACCTGACATCCGCCTGTTCCTCCCGCCTGGCGAATTCCAGAATCAGCATCACTTCACCCTTGTTCATGCCGAGTTTGCGGGCGATTTGCTCGGTAGACTTGCCTTCGTCGTGCAGGCGGAACAGTTCAGGATATCGCTCGCGGATGGCGGTCTTTCGGACGCCCGGCCCGTTTCGAGACGGTTCCGCGACTTTCCCTTCGTCAGCCGAAGCGGTCTTCCGTTCCGCGGCGGAAGCCGTCTTATCCGCTGTAGTGGGCTGCATCGGGCGGTTCCATTTCATCTGTTCCGTTTCTTTCTCCAATAGGCGGACGCGCTCCTCCAGTCGTGCGAATCGTTCGTCGGCAGCCGTCCGCATGTCGGCCAGCCATGATGCAAATTTCTTATTTTCTTCTTCAAGCTCCAGAAAAAGTCTATCGAACGCAGCTTCCCATTCTTCCCGCGAAACGGCAATGACGTCGGCGCCGGAGCGTTTCGCCCATAACCACGCCGTCACGACGAGCACGGCCCCGACCACGATCAATATCCCCCACAAGTCGCCCAATCGAAATCCCTCCGCCGAGTTAGTCCGCCTTTCACAGCCGTCGATCGATAAATTTCCCCTTGTAAGGATGCGGTGCCTCATCCGCCGCTCGTTGACCGGTATAGCGACCGTCTGCGAAACCGTCCCGGTTTTTCCGTGCACCGCCTCCTTGGCCTTGGCGTTCGCGGACGGCGGCTTTCGCCGGCTGTTCCGGACGTACCGTCTGCTGCTTCTCGAGTTCCGCCTGGCGGATGTTCTGGCCGGCAAGCCATTGCTGGTCGATCGAAACCTTTTGGGATTGCTGTTGTTGCTGGATCGCCGCGTCCGGCAGGCGGGGAAGCGCCATTTGCAGATCGACGGCCTTGAAATCCGCCATCGGAAATCCCTCCCGCCTCTTTCATGTTTTTAAAGGTCTTAGGGCGATGTCACCGTCGGCATAACAGAAATAAACGCGGGAAATCGGATCATTGACGAACCGAACGTAGCGGCCGATGACGATTTTGGTTCCGCCGTAAACCATCGATAAAATTTCGACTCGCGCCTGATCGATGCTGTCGAGCATTTTTTCGATTTCAAAAATTCGCTCGCGTGCCGCCGCCAACTCCTCCGATACCTGCTTTTTCGTGTTGCCGAGCTTCAGCCGCATCGACATTTTTTCCGGAGGCAACGGACCGGTTGCCGCCAACTGGTCGAGCAGCGCGAGCGCCTTGTCCGTTTTTTCGAGCGTATCGGTCAGCGTTTTGACAGAATTGCGGAGTGCAGCGAGCTCGTTGCGGAGCTCGGGCCGCACGCCGACTTCCAGCGCGGTCGGCGTCGACATCGCGTTGCCGACCGTGCGCGCGCGCACCCGTTCGCCGGCCTGGATCGTTCCGCCAACGATCAGTCCTTTGTTGCCTTCGCAAAAAACCCCGATGCCTGCTCGTACCTGCGAATGCATGATGCTTTGCGACACGATGACGTTTTCGCCGGCTTCCACGTTCGCGTCGAGAATGAAAGAGCACTTGACGTTTTTTCCCGCTTTGACGAGTCCTTTTTGATGGCCGAAAATCCCTGCCGTAATTTCAATCGACCCGCCGGCGAAAAGTTCGGCCCCCTCGACACCGCCGATCACGCGGATGTCGCCGTCTGCGCGTACGCGAAAGCCGTCGCGGACGTTGCCGCGAATGACGACGTTGCCGACGAAATCGATGTTGCCAACGCGGTAATCGACGTCGCCGTTGACTTCATAGACGGGAAAAACATTGATTTTGTCCCCTTCCGTACGGACGACCAGGCCGTCGATGGCGGCGTACAACGACAAGCGGTCGGGATCGAGTACGACGTTTTTGCCGAGTTTGAATACGGCTTCCTTGGGCCGCTTGGCGGCCAGTACGGCGCCGGTGACGCTTTTGCCGTCGACGCCCGGTTGGGCGGGAATGCGTTCGGCGATTTTTTGCCCTTTGCGCACATTGCTGAGCCGGCGCACCTCACGAAAGTCGACGGCGCCGCTTTCGGTCTCCGACGGGCGGACCGATTCGCTTTCTTCGACGAGCATACGGATCGATCCGTCCACGCCGTGAACGGGCGGATCACCCTTGGCGACCAGAACGGGATCGCCGACGAAGGCGGAAGGATCGTGCGCAATCCGTTCGACGACGTCCCATTGAACGCCGTGGCAGACATGGTGAGCCGACAAAATTTGCTCCAGTTCCTGTCTCGTCACGGCAGGGCGGTCGCCCAGCTTGCGCAGCACAAGATAGGCGTGTAACTTGTCGTCGGCGATGACGACCGCGATTTCAAGGTCGGTCAAAACGCTCCCCTCCCTTTCCGCGCTTAAACGCCTTCAAGCAGCTGCGTTTTCAAATCCGCCAGCGTCTGGCGCAACCGTCCGATCGCTTTAGAATGAAGTTGGGAAATACGAGACGGCGAAAGCGACATGACTTCCGCGATTTCGCTCAGCGTCAGCTCTTCGAAATAAAACAAGGAGATGACCGTGCGCTCTTTTTCCGTCAGTTTTTCGATCGCTTCGGCGAGCACTTCCTTTAGAAACACCTCGTGCACCGTCGACTCCGGATTTTTGGCCGACTCGTCGATGAGAAGCGAAAGCCGCGTTTCGTCTTCTTCCTCCTTGATCGGCTCGTCGAACGAACAGACCGTCGCGGCCGCGAGTTCTTTCAACATTTGCCGGAACTCCGCCTCGTCGACCTGCAAATATTCGGCGACTTCCGCCTCGGACACCGACCGCATGCGGCTTTGTTCCAGCTCATGATACGCCTCCTCGATGCGCCGGGCCTTTTCGCGCACCGAGCGAGGCACCCAATCGTTCTGACGCAGGCCGTCCAAAATGGCGCCGCGAATCCGCCAGGAAGCATAAGTTTCGAACCGAAGTCCGCGTTCAAAATCGAACTTTTCAATGGCGTCGATCAGGCCGACGGTCCCGAAGCCGATCAGGTCGTCCCGCGACACGGTCCGCGGTAGCCCCGCCGACAAACGGTCGGATACGTACTCGACAAGCGGAACGTAATGTTCGATCAAAGCGAGCCTCGCTTCCGGACGACGTTCCGTCTTCCATTGGCGCCAAAGCTCCCGTTTCGCCGCATCCGCGGCCGTCCGTTCCGACATGTCGCGCACCTCCCGTCTTCCGATGGCAAACCGTTATTTTTTCGACCCCTCGTCTTCCCGGCTCCATGCCCGCAACACTTCCGCCGTAACGTCCGGCGGCGCGAGCGGCCGGAATTCGTCGGCGCCGGAATCTTCCGGCGTCGTGAAATCGATGACGGTTCCCTTGGCAAGCGGTTTTTCCTTCAGACCGAATACCGTCCCGAGCAGCCAGCGAACCGCGAATACCGCCACAAACAAGACGACGAACGCCTGAAACGCATCGAGGAGCGCGGTCCACCAGCGGTTGTTCGGCCAAGACAACGCCAGAGTGAGCAATGCGGCGACACCGGCCACCGTGAAATTCCATCGGATCGTGCCGATCATGGCTACAGTTCCTTCGTTCCGAATTGGACGCTTCGAACAAGAAGAATTCCCGTCTCACAATACAATTCGATCGTCCGCCCGTAATTTCCTCCCGTGTCTTCCGCACATACGGGAATCTCCAGCTTCTCCAGAATCGCTTTGCACGTTTCGACGTTTCGCATGCCGATCCGCATCGTCTCGCTTGCGGACTGAAAAGCGAACATCTGGGCACCGCCGGCCAGCTTGGCGACAAGTCTGCGCACGACCGCTCCAGCCTCCAGCATACGCTCGAGCAGCGTCGGAATGGCGGTGTCGGCGTATTTGGCCGGATTGGTTGCCGGGCCACGGGCGATTTCCGATGACGGAAGCATGATGTGCGCCATGCCGCCGATTCGTTTGACGGGATCGTAAAGCGTAACGCCGACGCAGGAGCCGAGACCGGTCGTCTTCAGAACGCTCGTGCCCGTGCCGACGTTCATATCGGCAATTCCGACCTTGATGATCGTGTCCGTCGTCATTCCGTCGGCACTCCTAAAGCCCGGAACAGCCTCTCAAAACAGTCCGGATCAGGAATGAAGACACAGAATCCCCCGAGATCAACCCGGTCCTCGAGAAACTGCGTCTCGATCATCAACGCCTTGTCGCCCATGACGCCGAACTGGAGAAGACCGTAACTTAAAACCGCTCCCGCCATGTCGACGGCAAGGCCCGGAACGCTCGGATGCATGTTCAGCCGCGTCAGATCCGCAAGAGACGACAAATAGGAACCTGCGAGAATGTTGCCGATTTCCATCAATGCGGACTGCTCGAGTTCACTCAGTTCCCGTTCCGGCGACGGAGACAGGCCGGCCAACTGACCGAGCATCCGTCTGGCCGATTTGTCGTCGAGAATAAAAAACAGATTGCCGGACACGTCGCCTTCGACGCGCAAGAAGACCGCCACTACGACCGTTTCCGCGCCGCCGACGAAATCGGCCACCTGCTCGAAGGGCAACACCGACACGTTGGGCACGAGCATGTTGATCGGCTTGCCCAGCAACTGCGACAGCGCCGTCGCCGCATGACCCGATCCGATGTTGCCGACTTCGCGCAGAACGTCCAGATGAAATTCGCCGAATTGCCACTCCCCGCCCACGTTACGCCTCCATCTGCTCAAGCTGAATGATTTCGCTCTTGTTCAAAACTTCATGCAAATTCAGCAGCACGAGTAACCGCTCGTCCAGACGCGCGATGCCGCGCAAATATTTCGCGCGGATGCCGCCGACGACTTCCGGCGGCACTTCGATCCGGTCACTGTCGACGTCGCGGACATCGTTAGCCGAATCGACGATCATGCCGACTTCCAGATCGCCGACCTGCACGACGATGATGCGCGTACCGTCGGTATACTCCGCCGCGGGAAGGCCGAACCGTTCCCTCAGGTCAATCACCGGCAGCACGACGCCGCGGTTGTTGACGACCCCTTTGACGAACGGCGGCGTTTTCGGAACACGCGTGATCGGACTCATCCGTTCGATCGTCTTGACATGATCGACCTCGACGCCGTATTCCTGCTCGCCCAGCCTGAACACGACCACTTTCAATTCCTCTCCCATGGACGAAACCTCCTTACGAAAATAATCAGTTCATCAATGCGTTGGGATCTACGATCAGCGCGACGCGGCCGTCCCCCAGAATCGTCGCCCCGGATACGGCGAACGCGGGGGTCAAATATTTACCGAGCGGCTTCAGCACGATATCCTGCTGACCCAAGAGTTCGTCCGCCAAAAGCGCCAGCTGGTGACGGCCCTTGCGGATGACGACGGCATATGTTTCGTCGCGATCGGCGTCTTTCGCGCCCGGGACGTCGAACAAGCGGCCGAGCGACACGACGGGAATGACGCCGCTTCGATAGTTCATGATCGCCTCGCCGTGCAGGTTCCGGACTTGACCGGGAGAAACGATCATCGTCTCCACCAGCGACGAAATCGGTACGGCGTACGTCTCTTCGCCCACCTTGACGAGCATGGCGGAAATGATCGACAGCGTTAGCGGCAGCTGTACCGAAAACTTGGTTCCCTTGCCGAGTGTGCTTTCGACGACGACCTTGCCGCCGAGCGCCTCGATTTTCGATTTGACGACGTCCAGGCCGACGCCCCGCCCCGAAATGTCGGTGATCTTCTCGGCCGTACTGAACCCCGGCGCAAACAACAGTTGGTATACTTCTTCGTCGGAAAGCCGCTCGGCCTGTTCCCGCGTGATGATGCCGTTGCGCAGAGCCGTCTCCACCACTTTATCCCGGCGAATGCCGCGGCCGTCGTCCTCAATCTCGATGAAAACGTGATTGCCGGACGTATAGGCGCGCAGCGCGAGCGTCCCCGTCTCCGGTTTCCCGGCGGCCAAACGTTCATCGGGAGACTCGATGCCGTGGTCGACGGCGTTGCGCAACAGATGCACAAGCGGGTCGCCGATTTCGTCGACGACGGTTCGATCGAGCTCGGTGTCCGCGCCGGTGACGACGAGCTCGATTTTTTTGTTCAACGACCTGGCCAAATCGCGAACCATGCGCGGAAACCGGTTAAAAACGGTTTCGACGGGCATCATGCGCAGCTTAAACACGATGGCCTGCAAATCCGACGAAATTCTCGACAGATGCTCGATTGTCTCGGTCAGCTCCTGCCGCCGAACGGCCGATGCGATCGACTCTAGCCGAACTCGGTCGATCAGAAGTTCGCTCAAAAGATTCATGAGAATATCCAGTTTTTCGCTGTCGACGCGGATTGTCCGGCCGACGGCGGCGGAACTGGAAGAGCCGACCGTCGCCCGCTCGGGGCCGGGTGCCGCGGCCGCCTGCTGAATACGAGCCGTATCCTCTTTCGCGGCGGCGATACTCGTGGAAGACGACGGCGAAACCGACGGCAGCTGAACGCCTTGCTGGGCGTCCCGCGCCAGCTCGGCAAGCCGGTTCCGGTCGATCTCGGCGATGCGGACGACGCGTACCTCGCTGATGTTGAGCAGAAGACGCTCCAATTCGTTCGGCGGCAATCGATTGATGCAGTAAAACGATATCGTCCGGTCGAACGCTTCCCGTTCGATATCCTCGGCGGAAGGGAAGGACCTTACGATTTCTCCGTTATTCTCTAAAACCTGAAAGATCATATAGGCTCTTGCCGCTTTCAGTACGCATCCTTCGTCGAGCGTAACCGCCACATGAAACACGCGGTGCCCTGTGTCCAACGCTTGTCTGAGCACCGTCAGCTGATACTGGTCGAGCGGCGGCTCCTCGGCTTCCGAAACGGTTTCAGACGGACGCTCTGCGGACGACGGCGTCGTCTCGCCGCGGGCGACGGCCTGCAGGCGTTCGACCAGCGCCGTCACGTCGGCTTCTCCCGACCCGCCGCGGATAATGTCCTGCAACATGCCGTCCAAAGCGTCCAGGCTTGCGAACAGCACGTCGAACACAGACGGCGACAAGTCGAGCTTCCGATTGCGGATCAAATCGAGCACGTTTTCCATTTCGTGCGTCAGTTTGGCCAGATCCTCAAACCCCATCGTCGCCGACATGCCTTTCATCGTGTGGGCGGAACGGAAGATTTCCTGTACAATCCGTACGTCGTCCGGAGTTTGCTCGAGTTTCAGCATGCCGTCGTTCATCGCCTGCAGATGCTCTCTCGACTCATCGATGAAGACGCTCAAATATTCTTCGTTCGATCCCATTTTCCACACCCCCGCTAGGGTTTCGAGTAGCGCCCAATCACGCATTCGACGAGCCGCCCCGATATGCTGCCGAGCGGCAGCACGTCGTCCGCCGCGTCCAATTCCACGGCGGCACGCGGCATGCCGTAGACGATGCAAGTCGACTCTGCCTCCGCGATCGTTTCGGCGCCGGACTGTTTCAGCGCCAGCATGCCCGACGCTCCGTCGCTGCCCATGCCGGTCAACAAAACGGCGATACGCCGCAAATCCGTCAAAGGAACCAGCGATTCGAACAGTTCGTCGACCGACGGACGGTGTCCCGAGCGGGGAGGTCGTTCGGACAGCTTAATGCGGTAGGTTTTGCCGGAGGCGCGTTCGACCGTCATATGCTTTCCGCCGGGCGCCACGTAGACTTTCCCGTTTTCCAAAAAATCCCCGTCTTCCGCCTCTTTGACCCGCAGCCAGCACAGCTGGTCCAACCGCTGGGCAAGCGACCGCGTAAACGGCGACGGCATATGCTGAACAACCAACACCGCCGCCGGGAAAGAAGGCGGCAGTCCGGTCAACACCGCCTGCAACGCCCGAGGACCGCCCGTCGAAGCTCCGATCGCCACCGCGCACCGAACATCGGACGGCCGATCAGACGGATCAATACCCGTTGTAGGCGCGGCAGGCCGTTCGGCGAACAGCGGCCGGGTTTGCGCGAAGAGCGTTCCCTTCACCTGCGCAGCGGCAAGAAGTTTGTCGTACAACTCCGCCCTGATCTTTTCCAGATCGAGCGAAATGGACCCGGAAGGTTTGTGGATGAAATCGACGGCGCCCCACTCCAGTGCCCGTATCGTTTCTTCTGCACCTTCTTCCGTACGGCTGCTCAGCATCACGATCGGAACGGGGTTCGTCCGCATGATTTCACGGACGGCGTCCAAGCCGTTCATTTCCGGCATGGCGACATCCATGGTCACGACGTCCGGCCGCAGCCGGCGGACCGCGTCGACGGCTTCTTTTCCGTTTCTTGCCACGCCCGCGACCTCCAACTGGGGGTGATCGCGAATGATGTCGGAGATCATCTTGCGCATAAACAGCGAATCGTCCACAACCAGCACGCGATACCGGGCCATCCGTCGCACCCCTTCCGTCCTCCACGGGAGAGGGAGGCTGTTACGATGAATGAAAGCGGCGAAAGAGTTGTTGGAAAAACTGACGAACACCTCCCGACTCTGAAATCCCCCCCTGTGGGCTTGAATTTTGTAGGAAACGATCTGCCAGTGAATCGAGCGCGCGTGAAGCGGGACCACGCGGATACGCCGCATAAAACGGCGTCTGCCGTTTGACCGCCTGGCCGACCGACGGATCGTCCGGAATATACCCCAGTTCGGGCAAATCGAGATCGAGAAACGTCCGCGCCACCGTCCGGATCCGTTCCGCCGTCTGCCGGGCTTCTCGTTCGTTCTGCGCACGATTAACGACAAGGCGGAAACGGGAATGCCGCTCGGACAGGTAAACCATTTTGACGAGCGCATAGGCGTCAGTCATGGCTGTCGGCTCCGGTGTTGTGACCAGAATCGTTTCGTCCGAAGAAGCGATCAGTTTTGCGGTTTCGCGCGACAAACCGGCGCCCGTGTCCAACAGCACGTAATCCGCATACCCATTCAGTTTGCTGAGCTGATGCACGACATAAGCGAAATCCGGTTCCGATAGTCGGAGAAGATCGAACACGCCGGAGCCGCCCGCGATATATTCCAGTCCGCCGTAGCCCTGGCACAGAATTTCCCAGATCGTCCGCTCCCGCCTTAGCAAATGCGATAGGTTGTACGCCGGCGACGCGCCCATCAAGACGTCGATGTTGGCCATGCCGAAATCGGCGTCGAACACGACGACTTTCAGACCGCGCGACTGCAGGGCGAGTGCGAAATTCAGCGTAAAATTCGACTTTCCCACCCCTCCTTTGCCGCTCGTCACGGTCAAAACCTTGGTGTCCGCTTTCCGACCAGACGCCTGGCGGACAAGTTCCCGGAGAGCTTGCGCCTGATCAGCCATGGTGCGGCACCTCCAGCAGTTTCGAAATTAAATCTTCGACGTCGGCCGGTCGAATGTCGTCGGGGACATTTTGCCCGAACGCGACGTATGCAAGCTTCAGCGGGTATTCCGATAACAGGTTGACGGCGGAACCGACCGCGTCCGTCTCGTCCAATTTCGTCAGAATGACCTGGTCGACGCCGTAGGCGGTGAAATGGTCGGCGATCGTTTTCATATCGCGATATTTCGACGTCAGCGACAACACCAAAAACGTCCGGCTCGGCTCATGTCCGCGCAACAGGCTGCTGACTTCGGACACGAACATCGGATGGCGGTAATTGCGGCCGGCGGTATCCATCAGAATAAAATCGCAGTCCTTCAGCCGTTCGAACGCTTGCGGCAAATCAAGCGGCGAAAAGACGACCTCGATCGGCGCGTTCAAAATGGTGGCGTAGGTTTTCAGCTGTTCGACTGCCGCAATTCTATAAGTGTCGGCGGTGATGAAACCGACGCGCCTTCGCATGCGCAATGCCTGTTCCGCCGCCAGTTTGGCGATCGTCGTCGTTTTGCCGACGCCGGTCGGGCCGACAAACTGGGCGACGCGGATGTCGGGCGGCAGCCCTTTCGGTTCGGAAAACCGGTCCTTCAACGCCGCGCGTAGGACGTCTTTCAACCGTTCCTTCGCTTCTTCCGGTGAGACGCGGGAAGCGTCCTTGCCTTCCTGCTCTAGCAGGGCCGCCGCTTCGCCGACAAGACGCCGGGCAATCTCCGGCAAGACGTCCTGTTCGACGAGATGCGACTGCAGTTCCGACCACGGCCCGTCTTGCGGAGCAAATCCGTCTGCCTGCCCGGCGAGGCGGTGAACCAGTCTTTTCATCTCCCGGATCTCGTCGAGCAGGGCTCGATCGCGCTCGACCGCCGAGGAGAACAACGCTTCCGCCTGGCGAGCCTGGACGCCCGAACTCGATGCCGGGGGTCTCGGATCGGCAGCGGCGACAACTTCAAATTTCTTTTTGCGGAACCACCCCCACAGGCCGCCCTGGCGGATTGGCTTCGTACTGACGATCACGGCGTCCGGGCCGAGATCGGAGCGAATTTTCTGCATCGCCTCCGGTATTTCGTCGACGACGTAGCGTTTTACTTTCATACGTTCACCACCCCGACGCTTTGGATTTTAACCTGGGGTTCCAGTTCGGCGTACGACAATACCGGGATGTCGGCCATCGTTTTCTCCAGCAGCTGCCGGACATACATGCGGATCGTCGGGGATACGAGCAAAATCGGCTGTTTTCCGGATTGCAGCAGCTTCTGGGCCTGTTCCCGAATCCGCTGGTAAAACAGCTGGGACGTCGCCGGATCCAGCACGGCGTAAGAACCTTGACCGGTCTCCTGCACGGATTCGGCGATCTTGCGCTCCAGCGACGCTCCGAGCGTCACCACCTGCAACGGCTCGTTCTCGTTCGGCACGTACTGTTGGGTGATCTGCCGTGACAACGCCTGCCGGACGTATTCCGTCAGCACGTCTGGGTCCTTCGTATGGGACGCGTGGTCGGCCAGCGTCTCGAGAATGGTGACGAGGTCGCGAATGGACACCTTTTCCTTCAGCAGCCGCACCAATACTTTCTGGACATCGCCGACGGACAGAAGACCGGGCACTAATTCCTCGACAAGCGCCGGATTTGTTTGCTTGACATGATCGAGCAGCGCTTTCGTCTCCTGACGCCCCAACAGTTCGTGCGCATGCCGGCGGATGACTTCCGTCAGATGCGTGGCCACGACCGACGGCGGGTCGACGACTGTATAACCGGCCAGTTCGGCGCGTTCTTTCATCGCCTCGTCGATCCAGAGCGCCGGCAGGCCGAATGCCGGCTCCGTCGTGGGAATGCCGGTGACGCTTTCGTCTTCCACCCCGGGACTCATCGCCAGATAGTGGTGAAGCAACAATTCGCCGCGAGCGACCGGATTTCCTTTAATTTTGATCACATATTCGTTCGGCCGGAGCTGGATGTTGTCGCGAATGCGAATGACGGGAACGACCATGCCGAGTTCCAGCGCGCATTGCCGGCGGATCATGACGATCCGGTCGAGCAGGTCGCCGCCCTGCTGAGCGTCGGCCAGCGGGATGAGGCCGTAGCCGAATTCAAATTCGATCGGGTCGACCGTGATCAATCCGAGCACGCTTTCCGGCGTCCGCACTTCCTCGATCTGCCGAGCTTCCATCCGCTCCGTCTCGGCGGCCTGCCGCCGGTCGAGATTACGGCGGATGCGCCAGGCGGAATAGGCGAGAGCCCCGCCCACCGGCAACGTCACCGTCGCGTTAATCGGCGTAAACAGCCCGAGCGCCGCCATGACGCCCGCCACCCAGTACAAAAGTCTCGGGTATTTGGTCAACTGAGCGTTCAGGTCGTGCGCCAGATTTTCCTCCGACGCGGACCGGGTCACAACAATGCCGGCCGCCGTCGAGATGAGCAAGGCGGGAATCTGGCTGACCAGCCCGTCGCCGATCGTCAGAATGGTAAACGTCGTCAGCGACTGGGAAATCGACATGCCGTGGTACGTCATTCCGAGAATAATGCCGCCGATCGCGTTGATCAGCAGAATGACGATTGCGGCGATCGCATCGCCCTTGACGAACTTGCTGGCACCGTCCATGGCGCCATAAAAATCGGCCTCGCGCTGGATTTTGCGGCGACGCTGCTTCGCCTCTTCCTCATTGATGAGACCGGCATTCAGGTCGGCGTCGATGCTCATCTGCTTGCCGGGCATCGCGTCGAGCGTAAAGCGCGCGCTGACTTCCGCCACGCGCTCGGCTCCGCGGGTGATGACGATGTACTGGACGACGACGAGGATGAAAAAGACGACGACGCCGACGACGAGATTGCCGCCTGCGACGAATTCGCCGAACGTCCGCACGACGTTGCCTGCGTCGGCCTGCGTCAAAATGAGGCGCGTCGTCGAAATGTTGAGCGCGAGCCGAAAAAGCGTCGTGACGAGCAAAAGCGTCGGAAAAACGGAGAACTCCAGCGCTTCCTTCGTGTTCATCGAAACAAACAATATCGTCAGCGCCAGCGAGATGTTGATCACGAGCAAAAAATCGAGCAGCCACGTCGGAAGCGGCAACACGAGCATCAACACGATGCCGGCGATGCCGAGCATGACGACGGCGTCCCGCATTTTCATCGGCGATCAACACCTCCTCTAGACGCGAACTTTCTTTTTCAGCCTGTAGACGTAAGCGAGCACTTCCGCCACCGCCTGGAACAGTTCAACGGGGATCGTCTGGCCGACTTCCACCTGTTCGTACAGCGAACGCGCGAGCACGCGGTTTTCGACGACGGCGACGTCGTGCTTGGCGGCAATCTCCCGAATTTTCAAGGCCACATAACCGGCTCCCTTGGCGACGACTTTCGGCGCATCCATTTCCGATGCGTCGTACCGCAAAGCAACCGCGTAATGCGTCGGGTTGGTGATGACGACGTCCGCTTTCGGCACTTCCTGCATCATGCGCATGAGCGCCAAACGGCGCTGGCGTTCGCGAATTTTGCTGCGGACGTGCGGATCGCCCTCCTGCTTCTTGATCTCTTCCTTGATGTCTTCTTTCGACATCCGCAACTTTTTTTCGTGCTCATAGCGCTGGTAGGCGTAGTCGAGCGCCGCCAGCACGAACAGCGCCGCCGCAATCCGAAGTCCGAGCGAAAGCACCGTATCCGCTGAAAACCGGAAAATGTCTTTCGGATCCATCCACGCCAGTCGTTCGAAATATTCCCTGCGATCCCACAGCGTCATCCAGGCGATCCAGCCGATCACGACGAGCTTCAGCACAGACTTGACGAGCTGCACGAGACTGCGCAGGGAAAACAGATGGCGTAAGCCCGTCACCGGGTTAAGCTTCGACAAGTTCGGCTTCAGCGGCTCGACCGTCCACAGAAAACCGACCTGCGCGACGTAAGCCGCCGCGCCGAACACCATCGGCACGAGAAGCAGCGGCAACATGAGAATTGCGCTTTCCCACGCCAACCGGGCAAAAAGCGCCATGACGTCGCCGATCGCCCAGTCATTCCGTTCGGAAAGGAAGACGAACGGCTCTGCGAACAGCGAGAATAGCCGTTCCTTTAATCCGGAACCGAACAGGGCGAAATAAATCAGGACGGCCGACAACAGCACGGCGGCGGCAAGATCCGGACTTTTGGCCACCTGGCCCTTCTTCCGCGCGTCCTGCCGCCTTCGCGGCGTGGCGGGTTCGGTTTTTTCCTGGGCGAACAACTGCAGATCCAGTCTCAGCATTCAACCGCCCGGCCCGAACATCGCGAGCCATTCCTCCATTTTTCGCGCCATGACGGCGAACAGATCTTCCATCCAGCCGGCAAGCGACGCCGCAAATACGGCGAACAACGCAAGCGCGACCAGAATCTTGACCTGCAGGCCGATCATGAAAATGTTGAACTGCGGCGCCGTCTTCGCCAACATCCCGAGCGCCACGTCGACGATCAGCATCGAGACGACGAGCGGGGCCGCCAGCTGGAACGAAAGCAAAAACATTTCCGCAAACGCACGCACCCACCACTCGGCCGTCGACGGTTTCGAAAACCAGCCGAGCAAATCGGCGTCCGGCGGGATGAACCGGAAGCTTTCGATCGCCGCCGCGATCATCCAGTGGTGTGCGTCGGTCGACAGCAACAGCAGCAACGCGACCATATATTTCAACTGTCCGACGATCGGCGCCTGAAGCCCCGTCATCGGGTCGATCACGTTGGCGATGCCGAAGCCGATCTGGATGTCGACAAAGGCGCCCGCGGTCTGCACGGCCGAAAAAAACAGGAGTCCCAAAAAACCGAGCGTCAGTCCGACGGCGATTTCCTTCAACACCAGCGCGACGTACGATACGTCAAATGAAATGACCTTGCTTTCTCTTAGCGCCGGCAGGGCGGACAGCGCCAGCGCGGCCGCGATGCCGATCTTGACCTGGGCCGGGATGAGTCGCGACGAAAACAGCGGCGCCACCGCGAAAAACGACAGCATTCGACAAAAGGCTAGAAGAAGCGTCGGCAAAACGCCGAGCCACGCCTCCACGTCGATCGCCCTTTCTCCTCATCCGACATAGGCGGACAGGTTGTCGAGCAGATGAAACGCGAAATCGCGCAGCGTCCGCAACATCCACGGGCCGAACACCAAAAGCGCCACGAGCACTGCGACGATTTTCGGAACGAACACGAGCGTCTGCTCCTGAATCTGGGTCGTCGCCTGAAAAATGCTGATCACTAGCCCGACAAGAAGCGCCAAACCAAGCAGCGGAGCCGACACCTTCAGGACGGTAAACACCGCTTCCGACGCGATGCGCACGACCGTTTCCGAACTCACGTCGCTTCACCCCGTCATCCCGTCTCGAAACTGACCAACAGCGACTTGACGACCAGGTACCAGCCGTCGACGAGCACGAACAGCAAAATCTTAAACGGCAGCGAAATCATAACCGGCGGCAACATCATCATCCCCATCGACATCAGCGTGCTGGCCACGATCATGTCGATGACGAGAAACGGGACGAAGATAAGAAATCCCATCTGGAACGCCGTCTTGATCTCGCTCAGCGCAAACGCGGGAATGAGCGCCGTCATCGGAATGTCCTCGATGCCCGAAGGCTTCGGCGCCTTCATATAGTTCAAGAACAGCATCAAATCTTCTTCCCGGGTCTGTTTGGCCATAAATTTTTTCATCGGCAGGGCGGCTTTCGAGAGCGCTTCCTGCTGGGTGAGTTGCCCTTTCAAATACGGCTGCAGCGCCGTCTCGTTGATTTCGTTCAACGTCGGCGACATGATAAACAACGTCAAAAACAGCGCCAGGCCGATTAGCACTTGGTTCGGCGGCATCTGTTGGGTCGAAAGCGACGTCCGGACGAACGACAGCACGATCACGATCCGCGTAAAACTGGTCATCATGACGAGGATCGCCGGCGCCAGACTGAGCACCGTGATCAGCGCGATGATCGTAAGCGTACCCGTCACGTCGGCAGGCCCTGTCGCGCCGCCGATCTCGACGCGTACGCCGGGAATCGGGCCGGACGGTGTCGGTTGCGCCGACTGGGCCTGAGCCGGTACCGCGACCGCCAAACCGGTGATCAGAACCGAAAAACCGGCCCACACGGCGCGTGCGGCGTCAGCGGTCGCGCTCAAGCGATTCCTGCCGGTTTTCGCCGTGGGACGATCTGGAAGACGAAAGATGCTGTTCAAGCCAATGTTCGACACGCTCCTTTCGGCGTTCGGCACCGCCGAGTTTGCCGGCCAGCCACGTTTCGAAGCCCGTCGGCCGGTCGCGCCGCCCGGACCGCCCGGCATCTAGCTCTTCCGCCGTCCGGCCTAACGCCTCGTGAATCGACGCGATTTCGTCGGGATCGCGGATTTTGTCGATCAGGCGAACGTCTTCGCCGATGCCGACGACATAGACGGTCCGTCCGATTTCAAGCAATTGAACCGATTTATTCGGCCCAAGCGGGACGCCGCCGAGCGTCCGAATCGCCCTGCCGCCCGGCAGGCGGCTGCGCAGGCGCGCGAGCGCTTTGGCGGAAAGGAAAAAAAGCAGTAGGATGAGCGCGAGATACGCGACGACTTTGACGACGTCCGCCGTCCACATGGAACGAAGTCCCTTTCATCCGATCGTCTTTTTGACGGCTTCGATGACGCGATCGGCCTGAAACGGCTTGACGATAAAATCTTTGGCGCCCGCCTGAATCGCGTCGATCACCATCGCCTGCTGACCCATCGCCGAACACATGATGACTTTCGCACTGGGATCGATTTTCCGGATCTCGCGAAGCGCCGTGATGCCGTCCATTTCCGGCATCGTGATATCCATCGTCACCAGGTCGGGGCGCAATTCTTTGTATTTTTCGATCGCCTGATATCCATCCTGAGCCTCGCCGACGACCTGGTAGCCGTTTTTGGTCAGGATGTCCTTGATCATCATACGCATAAACGCAGCATCATCCACCACGAGAATGCGATTCGCCATCCGTCAGTCCTCCTAAAAATCGTCTGCAAAGTTTGGAATTATTTCAGTTTTTCCATGCGCTCTCTAGGACTGATAATGTCCGTTATCCGAACGCCGAAATTTTCATCGATCACGACCACCTCGCCCCTTGCGATCAGCTTGTTGTTGACCAAAATGTCGACCGGCTCGCCGGCCAGCTTGTCGAGCTCGATGATCGATCCGGGCGAAAATTCGAGGATTTCCCGGATGAGTTTTTTCGTGCGGCCGAGCTCGACCGTCACTCTGAGCGGGATATCCAACAGCAGGTCCAGATTGCGTTCGTCCGCCTGCACGCCGGACGAAACCGCCGACAAATCGGCGAACTGGGCCGGTTGAACGCTGACGTTTCGGCGAATGTTCGGCCCCGGCTCCGGAGGGGCGTAAGTGTGCGGACCGGGCGGCTGTCTGGGCATCCCCGTCCCGGACGTTCCCTGCTGTGAGGAAGCGGTCCCGGCCGGCTCCACCGCCGGCTCCGGTCTCGGCCTGGATGCCGCGGGGCGATCAGCCGCGGGGTCGACGGCGGCATGTTCGGGTTCGCGCGCGCCTCCCAGCAGACTTTGCACCATTTCCTTGGCGAAACCGACCGGCAACAGCTGCATAATCGACGAATCGACCAAGTCCCCGATCGTCAGCCGGAACGCGACTTTGACGAACACGTCCTCGTCCGGTATCGTTTCCGCGCCGACGCCTTTCGGCAAATCGAGAATGCCCACTCCCGGCGGCGAAATGTTGACGAGGCGATTGAAAATGGTGGACATGCTCGTCGCCGCAGAACCCATCATCTGGTTCATCGCTTCCTGAACCGCGCTCAGATGCAGTTCGGACAGCGGCTCGTCCGACGGGAGACCGCTGCCGCCCATCATCAGATCGGCGATGACGTGAGCGTCGCGCGTCCGGATGACGAGCAGGTTGAAACCCTCGAAACCCGCAACGTACCGGACGTGGACGGAGACGTGCGGCTGCGGAAACTCGCTTTCCAGATCGATCTTACGGACAACCGATACTTTGGGCGTCGTGATTTCCACTTTCCGGCCGAGCAACGTCGACAGCGCCGTCGCCGCGCTTCCGAACGAAATGTTGCCGATTTCGCCGAGCGCATCCTGTTCCAGCGGCGTCAAATACCGCTCGACGGAAGGCGACCCGTCCGGCGGTTCGCCGGCCGCCTGCCGAAGCAGCGCGTCGATCTCCTCCTGTGATAAATATTCATTATTCGTCATCGTCTTCGGCTCCCTCCGTAACAAGTTCCGTGATCCGTACGGCCATTTTGCCGCGCACGGTGCCGGGGCTGCCGCGGAATTTCCGCACGCCGCCCACGAGGACGTCGAGACTCTCTCGAATCGGCTTGTCGAGCTGGATGACGTCTCCGACGCTCAAGTTCAGCAGATCCGCCACCGTGATCGTGGTTTGGCCGAGTTCCGCCGTCACCGTCAGTTTGGTTTTGCGTACGCGGTTTTGCAGCGCTTCGAGATCCTCGCCGGCCCGCGGTTTTTTCTGCGACAGAAATTGATGGTGCAGCGTCAGCCTCGGCATGATCGGCTCGAGTACGACGTGCGGGATACAAAGGTTGATCATGCCCGTCGTATCGCCGATCTTGGTGCTGAGCGACACGAGCGCGATCGTTTCGTTCGGCGAGACGATCTGCATGAATTGAGGGTTTGTTTCCAGTGTCTCAAACCTTGGTTCCAGATCGATCACCGTTTTCCAGGCCTCCTGGAAACAGTCGAACGCCCTGGAAAAAATGCGTTCCATGACGATCGTCTCGATTTCCGTCAAGGCGTTGATTTTGGCGGGGGCCGTACCTGCACCGCCCAGCAGCCGATCCAGCATGGCGAAAGCTATGTTGGGATGGACTTCGAGAACCATCCTGCCTTCCAGCGGGGGAGCCTCGAACACGTTGAGAATCGTCATTTTCGGAATCGACCGGATGAATTCGTCGTACGGCAGCTGGTCCACATGCACGACGTTGATCTGCACGAACGTGCGCAATTGCGCGCTGAAGTAGGTGGTCAGATACCGGGCGAAATTCTCGTGGATCCGCGTCAAACTGCGGATGTGGTCTTTCGAAAACCGCGTCGCCCGCTTGAAATCGTAGACGCGGACCCTGCGCTGCGTCTCTTCTTTCTTGAGCTCTTCGGCGTCCATTTCGCCGGAGGAAAGTGCAGCCAAAAGCGCATCGATCTCGCTCTGCGACAACACGTCGACCATCGGCGTTCACCTCCCCGCCCGATCCCGAAGCGACGGCCGCTCCGAGCGTCGGCGATCACTGGATGGCGATGTTGATGTATGTAATGTAAACCTGCGTCACCTTGCCGTTCTGCAAAATTCCGTTCAATTTGTTGGTCAGCGTGCTTGCGAGGGCGTCGTACCCGCGGTTGCCCTGGATTTGCTCGACCTTCATGTCGGCAAGTGTGCGCAGGATGATGTCCTTGACCTTGAAATCGAGCGTCTCGAATTCTTTTTTCGCTTTCTTACTGTCGAGCTGAAACGCCAGGCTGATGCGGATGAATCCGTTCGGATCGGCCAGATTGGTCGTGATGTCCTTGATTTCGACCGTCAGCGCGCGCTGTTCTTCGGCGGACAGTTTCTTGGGTTGCGCCACACGCGCGACGGCTTCTGCCGGGCTTTCGCCCGTTTTGTCCTGCACGGATCGGTCCAAATACGTCCAGATCAAGAAACCGGCGCCTACGATCAAGGTGATCGACGTCAGCAGAATGATGAGAAAAGGAACGAGTTTGCCTTTCAGCACGGTCGGATTCCTCCGCACGCTCGAATTTTGAGGCGCCGGGGCGGACGGGCCGGGAAACGCCGCCGAAGCGGCGCTCCCGGCGCGCGTGCCGGGCCGCGGTTTCGTGTTCGCGGCCGCTCCCGTCACCGCTTCAAATTGACGATCTCTTCCAAAATGCTGTCGGACGTCGTGATAATGCGCGAATTCGCTTGGAAACCGCGCTGGGCGACGATCATTTCCGTAAACTCGTTCGTCAGGTCGACATTGGACATCTCCAGCTGCCCGGATACGATCGCACCGGAGCCGCGTTCGGGATCGGCGGCCCGCCCGATCAGCGCCGTTACGTCGGTTTCCGTACTGGCGTTCGGCGTCAGCCGGTACAGGTTGCCGCCGATTTTTTCGAGACCACCGGGGTTGGTGACGGTTACGACGCCGATATAGACGCCGGTCGCCGTCTGCACGCCGTCCGCGCCGACGCCGATGATCTGGCCATCGGGCGCGATCGTGAAGGCGGTAATGCCGAGCCCGGTGATGTTGATCGGATCGCCGCCTTCGTCAAGAACATACATGCCTTCGGGGTTGACGAGAAATCCCGCTGCGTCGACCGTAAAATTGCCGGCGCGCGTCAAATAGCGCTGCTCGGCGTCCTGCGACGGCGCCACCGCGAAAAAGCCGTCGCCGTCGATGCGGAGATCCGTTGCCACGTTCGTCGTCATCGCGCTGCCTTGAGTGTGCAGCGTGTCGATCGCGGCGATCGTCGAGCCCAGTCCGACCTGCTTGGCGTTGACGCCGCCAACGCCTTGGTCGGTCGGACCGGACGCCCCGGCGATCGTCTGACTCAAAATGTCGCGGAACATGACGCGGCTTGCCTTGAAGCCGACGGTGTTGACGTTGGCGATGTTGTTGCCGATCACGTCGAGCTTCAGCTGGAAACCGCGCATGCCCGATATGCCGGAATAAAGCGAGCGAAGCATAGGGCGCTCTCCTTTCCGTTTTAGGAAATGTTCGCGCCGTACCCCGCCGGCCGCTTCCGTCGTTCCGCGGCCGGTTGGCCTCCCTATCCTTCTAGCGCCGGCCGGTCGACCGTTCGACCGCTGGCGGTTAGGCTTCGGGTCCAGCCTTTTATGACAGAATGACGGCGCTGTCGATCTGAGTGAACACGTAGTCCTGATTGCCCGCCTGTTCCACGGCGGTGACGACGGTTCGATTAGGAACGTTGACGATCAGCGCAAGACCTTTCAACACGATCAGCGAATCTTTCGCGCCTTTGGCTTCCGCCTTTTCGACGGCGGCGCCGATGCGGTTCCAGTCTTCATTCGTCAGCTTGATTCCCCGCTGGCGCAACCGCACTTCCGCGTGGTGGCTGAGTTTCAGCATTTCGCGGCGAAGAACGGCCTGAAACAAAGCCGCTTCCTCCGGCTTCTGCGCCGCCCGAACCGTGTTTACGGGCGATGCCGAAGACGGTCTGACCGGAGGTATCGGAAACCGCAATCCGGCCGTGAGGCCGATGTTGTCGCCCGTCATGGCGACGACCACACTTTCCGAATGCGGTCGAGTTTCACTCGCTCTCCGTCGACCGAAACGTACGGAACGCCCGCATCGACGCCGATCGCGTCGACGACGCCGGTCTTCGTCTGTGGCTGCCCGCGGCCCGTCTCGGCGTCCGGCTCCCATTCGATCCGCTTGCCAAGCAGTTCGCCGGGCAATCCGACCGCCTGCCGCAACAGCCGGATTTCTTCTTCCATGCGTGTCAGACGCTCCACTGCGGTAAGCTGAGCCATCTGCGCGATGAAGTCTCGATCCTGAAGCGGTTGGGTCGGATCTTGGTTCCGCAACTGTGCGATCAAAATCTTCAAAAATTCCGCCTGTCCCAATTCCCGGCCGCCGGAAGTCTCCGATTTCGTCTCCGCCCGATAGGCCGGCCAAACGGCATATCCGATCGCATTGGGCATGTTCGGCTTACCCTCCTCGCTTCCGGTATATACCGGCCGCTTTTACGCCGACGCCTCAAACGTCGATTGCCCCCATCCGAGGTATGAGACGCCGCGCGTCGCCGTCTCCGAGGCGTCCGGCCCTTCATAAGCGTCTTCAGGATTCCAGCCGTGACGTCCCGATGGCCTGCCTCCGAAAAATGCTCCGCCGCGCCCGTCGTCCGCAAGCGGGGATTGCGCGCCGTTGTCCGCCCAAAGCCGGGTCGAGCCGGCGTCGGCAAACACCGAAACTTCGAGTTTGCCGACTTGGATGCCGTGCGCGGCGAGCGCCGAACGCAGCGCGCCGAGCTGAGCTTCGATCAGGTCTTTCGCCTGGCCGGTTTCCGCAAGGAACCGAGCGGTTAACCTGCCGTCCTCGAGCGACAACCGGACGTCAAGCGCTCCGAGATGGTCGGGTTCGAGCCTCAGGCGAGCTTCCTGCACGTGGCCGCCGATTTTGAGTTTCCATTGGGAAACCAGCCATTGCGCCATCTCGAACGCGAATCGGGTGACGGAAAGCGCTGGCGTTCCGGTTTGCGGCGCAAAAAACGACTGCACGTCCCTGATGGGATAGGCGTGCGGCGTTTCCACGCTTATCGGGACGCTGCCGGTTTCGTCTGCGCCGGAATGGGACGTCGGGTTGGACACGACCGGACTTTCGACCGGCACGTCCGCCACAGCCGAACGCGAGGCGATCGCCTTGGCGGCCAGCCACTCGAGACGGGCCAGCGGGTGATGCCGGACGGCGTCGGTATTCGACATTTCCGACCGTCCGCCGTCGGCGTCCCGGTGCGGATGCGCAATCGCCGAAACTGTCGCCTGCCGCAACGAAACCTCGGCTCCGGCCTGCTTCGTCGGTGAGACAATTCCGGTCGCGACTCCGGACGCAATGCGCACTTGTGAAGCGGCCCGTCCGTCCTGTAAACCGTCCGGCGAACTTGCCGGAACGTCCGCGAAAGCAGCCGCGTTTCCGGCGGCGGAATCCAAAGAGACGACCTCAAGACCGGCCTTCGCTGACGGAATTGCCGGAACACCGACGCCGGACGCAACGCCGTAGGAATCCGCAGCCGGCTGCCCGTTCGCCTCCCGCCAGGCTTGAACGGCCGCCAACCAGGCGGTCAGTTCGGGCGCAGACAGCCCGAATGCCGCGGCGATTTGCGCGATAACGGCGGGATCGTCGACACGGGTCGCGCTCGTCGCGTCGGCAATATCGCCGCTGTCGACGGCGAATGCCGCCGCTGGGTCCGCCGCCGTTTCGACAAAACGATCGCCCGTCATCAGGCCGGCAAGCCGCAAGAGCTCGAACGTTTTCGTCCCGAGGCCGGATACGGCGGCCGTCCGAACGTCTCCCACCGGGCCGCCGAGCAGCGCGGACAACCAAACGGCAAACGGAACCGCATCGCCGGCGAATCCGTCCGACGCTTGACCCTCAGCTTCTCCGGCGCGCAGGCCTGCCGCTGCTCCGCCGAATCCCGATATCGCCGACAACATTGTTTCGATCTGGACCACCGATTTCACCTCCTTTCAAGGCGACGTTCTATCTATGCTCCCCGTTATCCGCCGAGTCGAGAGGAAATCGCCGTCGCGGTCGGTTTGGAAAGAGCGATCATTTCGTTCAAGATGCGCGAGCGGCCGGCGTTCGACATCGCCCGCATGATCGCCAGCGCCTTGTCCGGATTGTTCGCGTAGAGAGCGACCAGCAATTCCGCCGCGGCGCGCGGGTTCATGTTCTCGAACGTCGCTCCGAGTTCGGCGGCGCCGACGGCCGACGGGGCGGCCGCTCCGGATGAGCCCGCCTGCGACTTGGCGACGCGTTCGGCCAACACTTCTTCCGGCTGCTTTAGCAGCGCAGTAATCTCGGCCGCTCTTTTCGGGTCCATTCGTTCGAAAATTCGGCCGCGCTCGTCCGTTTTCATCCGGTTTAGGATGAGCGCCGCTTCCTCAGGCGCCATATTTTCGAGAATCGGCGCCGCTTTCGACGCCGTCATGGCGGCATACATTTTCGCGAGTTCGCCGTACTGGCTGTCGCGCCGTTGTTGCTTTTCCTTTTGTTCCTGTTGTTCCTGCAGCTGTTGTTTCGCCTGGCTCAACTGTTCCGTCAAATCAGCGATTTTCTCGTCGCGCGCTTTCAAATCGTTTTCCGTTTGGGCGAGGCGCTGTTCCAGCTCCTGTACTTTTTGCTGCCACGCCGATACCTCCCCGCTGCCTTGCTGCATGTCCGAACCCTTCGCTGCGGAACCGGATTCTTTGGCTCCGATGCTGTCAGCCGTGACTGACGGCCGCGGCTTCGGGTCCGGGACGATGCGCTCGAGCAACGGAATCCGGTTGCCGGCCCGTTTCAGCGCGTCGAGAACGTCGTAGTTGAAAAACGACAACAGGACGCCGACCAACACCGACGTGAACACGAACGGGATGAAAAACAGGTACAGAAAACGCTCGAACGCGCTGTAACCCGATTCCTTCAGTTCCATGTCCGACACGGCCGGTCAACGCCTCCTTGTCCCGGATGCGGTCCGTCACCTGCGGTCGGCGTCGTGTGCACACGCCAAATCGTCGATTTCTTTCTGCTCCGCCCGCAGCATCTCCGACCTGAACCGCTCCAATGCCTTATTTCTCGCGTTTCGCCAAATCCGTTCCTCGACGAGGCGTCCGCGCAAGTCGTCGCGGCGTTCGCTCACCGTTCGCTCGGCGTCTTCCAGCTCAGCCCGCTTGCGGCGAATGCGGCCGTCCAGATGGGTAAGAAACCGCCCGACTACCGAAAGATGGGCGGCCGTCGTCGCCCCGACGCAGGCGTCAGCCATGATCCGACAGACGTCGTCGCGCATCCGCTCGAGCTCGGCGAAGGACCTTTCCTCCTCGCGCAACCGCTTGAGCGCCTCGGCAAGCCTCCATTCCGCCTGCATCCTCTCTTGTTCGCGCAAATCAACGATTTTCTGTAACGGAAACCGGAATTTCATGCCGCCTTCCCTCCGCCGAACATATCGAGCAGCCTGTCGACGGCGTCGGTGTAGGTCACTTTTTCGTCGACGCCCTGTCGGATGTAGTCGCGGATCGGTCCGATGTACCGGATCGCCTCGTCGATCTGCGGGTTGCTGCCGTGCTGATAGGCGCCGATGTTGATCAGGTCCTCCGCGTCGCGATAAACGGCGAGCAGCCGCTTGAATTCGTCGGCGGCCCGCATCTGTTCGGCCGGCACGATGTCGCGCATGACGCGACTGACGCTCGCCAGCACGTCGATCGCCGGATATTGACCGCGATTGGCCAATCCGCGGTCGAGGACGATGTGTCCGTCGAGAATGCCGCGGACGGCATCTGCGATCGGCTCGGAAAAATCGTCGCCGTCGACCAACACGGTATAAAACGCCGTCATCGACCCTTGCGCCGTCGCGCCGGAACGTTCCAGCAATTTCGGCAAGTTCGCAAACACCGACGGCGTGTAGCCGCGCGTCGTCGGCGGTTCGCCGACGGCGAGACCGACCTCACGCAGCGCCATGGCGTAACGGGTGACCGAATCCATCATCAGCATGACGTTCATGCCGCGGTCACGGAAATATTCCCCGATCGCCGTGGCAATCATCGCACCCTTGATGCGGATTAGCGCCGGCTGGTCCGAGGTAGCGGCGACGACGACCGATCTAGCCAAACCTTCCGGGCCGAGGTCGCGTTCGAGAAATTCCAACACTTCACGACCGCGTTCGCCGATCAGTGCGATCACGTTGACGTCCGCCTCGGTATTTCTGGCGATCATGCCGAGCAGCGTGCTTTTGCCGACGCCCGATCCCGCGAAAATGCCGATGCGCTGTCCCTTCCCCACCGTCAACAGACCGTCGATCGCGCGGACGCCGACGCTGAGCGGCTCGCGAATACGAACGCGATGCAGCGGGTTGGTCGGCGGACGGTTCGTCGAATACGTCGGCATGCTCGGCGGCAGTACGGATCCGTCCAACGGCCGGCCGAGCCCGTCCAGGACTTTGCCGAGCAACTCCTGCCCGACGGGGACTTCAAGCGGCCGCCCCGTACCGACGACGTCGCAACCGGGCGCGATCGCCTGCGGTTCGCCGAGCGGCATCAGCAGCACGCGGTTGTTGCGGAACCCGACGACTTCCGCCGCGATCGGATCGCCGGATTTGGGCGGATAGATCAGACAGACGTCGCCGATTTTCGCTTCCGGCCCTTCCGACTCGATCATCAGCCCGATGACCTGAACGACTCTACCGTTGATGCGGACCGGATCGATCCGGCCGAGTTGCTCCAAATAGCGGCTCACCGACGCGCTCATCCCGCGCCGGCCTCCTCGGCGGCAACGGCCAAAAGCGCCCGCCGGATCTCCGAAAGCTGCGTCTCGACTCTGGCGTCGACGCTGCCGAAGTCGGAGCGGATGACACAGCCGTCGTCGCGGACCGACGAATCCGGCACAATGATCAGTTCCGCGCGGGAATCAACGGCTGCGCGCAGCTCCGACCTCGCCTCCCGCAAAAGTTCGAAATTGCGCGGTGCGACGCAGACGGTGATGGTCCCGGTTTCCTTGCGTCGAGCAAGCTGTTCCCGGACGAGATCGATCACCCACCGACGCTCGAGCGTCAGTTGCCGGGAAATGATTTTTTCAGCGATCGCCACGCTCAGTTCGACCAAAAACGGTTCGCTCTCCGCGATCATCTGCCGCTTCATGCGGGCGGCCTGCTCAACGACGGCGGCGGCTTCCGCAAGCATCGCCGCGTATTCCTGATGCACGGCGCGCCGGGCCTCCTCGGCGCCTTCTGCGTAACCCTGCCGATATCCGGCCTCGCGCGCTTCCTCGCGGACGCGCTCGTCCTCCTCGCGCCGCTTTGCCCACCACTGCGCGATCTCGCGTCGTGCGTCCTCCCGCATTCGATCGGCCTCGGCCGCCGCTCGGGCAAGTAATTCCTGTGCCGCAGTCTCGGCGTCGCGCAAAAGCCGTTCTTCCATTTCGCCGAGCTGCCGACCGCGTTCACTTCCGCCGGCGGGACGGTCGCGAAGCGGCGACGAAACCGCCGTGCAGACCGTCGGCTCGATCAGCCGGCCGGAGACGTCCTCAACGTAAAAACCGGGTTTGAGCACCTTAGACAATGATATCGTCACCTCCACGACGGGCGACGATAATTTCGCCGGCCTCCTCGAGGCGCCGGATCGTCGCGACGATGCGCGTCTGCGCTTCTTCGACGTCGCGCAGACGGACGGGACCCATATATTCCATCTCCTCGCGGAACACTTCGGCCATTCGTTTCGACATGTTGCGGAAAATCGCGTCGCGGACTTCCTCGCTCGCCACCTTGAGCGCCAGCTGCAAATCTTTATTGTCTACCTCGCGAATGATGCGCTGAATGGAACGGTTGTCGAGATTGACGATATCTTCGAACACGAACATCCGCTTCTTGATTTCCTCGGCAAGCTCCGGATCTTGAATCTCCAGCGTGTCGAGAATCGTCCGCTCCGTGCTGCGGTCGACGCCGTTCAGAATCTGAACGATCGCTTCGATTCCGCCCGCCTGGGAATAATCCTGAGTGACCGTCGACGACAGCTTCTGCTCCAGCACCCGTTCGACCTGGCTGATGACCTCCGGCGACGTCCGGTCCATCAAGGCGATGCGCTTGGCGACTTCGGCCTGCTTGTCCTGCGGCAGCGCCGACAAGATGACGGACGCCTGCTCAGGCTGCAGATAGGACAGCACCAGCGCGATCGTCTGCGCATTCTCGTTTTGGATAAAGTTTAAAATCTGCGCAGGATCGGCTTTTCGCGCAAAATCGAACGGCCGCACCTGAAGCGTCGCCGTCAATCGGTTGATGATGTCCTGCGCCTTTTGCGGGCCGAGCGCTTTTTCCAAAATGTCCTTGGCATATTGAATGCCGCCTTGGGAAATATATTCTTGAGCGAGACAAATTTGATGGAACTCTTCCAGGACCGCTTGTTTTTCGCTCGGCTCCACTTTGCGCACGTTCGCGATCTCCAGCGTGAGCTGCTCGATCTCGTCTTCGCGCAAATGTTTGAAAATGTGCGCGGACACCTCGGGGCCGAGACTGATCAACAAAATGGCGGCCTTCTGCCTGCCGGACAAACCGTGATGTCCCGCAAGTTTCGCCAAGGAACGACACCTCTATTCTTCTACCAGCCAAGTCCGCAACAGATTGACGAATTCGGTCGGCTTGCGTCGGGCGAGCTGCTCGAGCTGCCGACGGATCTGGGCCTCCGTCGTGGCGCTTTCCAGATCAACCGGCAACGGTTCGATTTTTTTCGCGGGTTCTTCGACTACCGCAGCCGCCTGTTCTTCCGCTTCCGCCGCCGATTTCCTTCTGCGCACCGCCCACAGCGCTCCGCCGGCGCCCAGAAGCAGCGCCAGCGCACCCACGCCGTACAACACGTACAGCCAGTTCGGCCTCGATGCGGCAGCGGTGGCCGGCGGCGTAATCGCGTGCGGAATGACCGTTACTTTTTCCGCAAGCTGTTCCGGCGTAAACGTCTGTCCGCTGTCGACTAGGGCCGCCGAAACGAAACTGACGAGCAACCTCTGAATCGCGTCGCGCAATTCCGGAGTCAACGAATCCGGGTTGTTGGGATCGGGCGGTTCGATACCGACGCTGATCGTCAAATCTTTGACGACGTACGGCTGGCGCATGACCTCCTGCTGGATCCGGTTGACCTCGCGGTTGACGATCCGATTCAGTTCTTCCGAATTGACGCGGCCGGAACCGCCGGTAGCCGGATAGCCCGGCACGTCGGTTTCCCCTGTGCCGGCGACGCCGCCTTCGGCCCCGCCCTCGCTCGAATACGATTTCTGGATTTCTTGAATACTGATGTCGATCCCAGTCTGGTCGGCCGTGTTGACCGGCGTCACCATGTTGCGGATTTCCTTGACCGCATCGAAATTGAGCGTCGCGTAAACCAGCGGAACGACTTTGTGCGTCCCTCCGAGAAGCGGGCCGAGAAACGAAATGATTTTCCGTTGAATGTCCGCTTCGAAATTTTTCTTAATTTGCAGCTGTTCGTTCGCCTTGCCGACGACGTTGGTCGAACCGTCGGACGAGCCCTGCGAAGGCGTGTACAGCTCGCCGTACTGGTTCGAGATCGTAATGTTCTCGCGCTTGAGCTTGGGCAACGATTTCTCCACCAGCAGATACATCGTGTCGATCTGCTGCTGGCTGAGCGTGACGCCGGGCTTCAGCGTGACGACGACAGCGGCCTGGGTTTCCTGCGGCTCGACGGACAAAAACGGCGAATCCTTCGGCAGCGTCACCATGACTTTCGATGAAGCGACTCCTTCGATCGAATTGATCATCTGCTCCAGCTCGCCTTGGACGGCGGCCAGAAACTGGACGTTGAATTCCTTGTCCGTCATCCCGAACGAACCGGTATTGCGAAACATGCCGTAGCCGAGCGAACCGCTTTTCAGCAATCCCTGGGCCGCGACGTCGACCCGCACCTCCGCGACACGATCGGCGGGAACTCCGATGCTCGTGCCGTCGGCACTCATCTTATATGGGATGCCGTTTTTCTCTAAGTACTCTTTAATGGACGCCGCCGTTTCCGGGCGCAGATTCTGGAACGCCACCGCGTATTCGGTGCGGGAAAACGTCACCGCCACCAACACGACGGTCGCCGCGAGAAAGATCGCCGATCCGACGACGGCGAAACGCTGCATTTTCGTTAACCGCCGCCAGTACTGGAGCGCCAGTTCGCGATACCGGTTCCACTGTTCCTTCACGCTGCCACCCCGCCACGCGGCCGCTCACGATCCGGCCTCAAATTTGCATTCGCATGATTTCCTGATACGCCTCGATCGCCTTGTTTCGCACCTGCACGGCGAGCTCGACGCCGAGCAGCGCTTTTTCGGACGTGATCATGAGCTGGTGCACGTCGGGCAGTTCCCCGGCGAGAAAACGGCGGTTCAATTCCTGGACCTCGGCTTGCTGCGCCTCCAGGTCGGCGATCGCCCGGTCGAGCAGTTCTCCGAACGACCGGACCAACTTGTCCGCACCGGCTTCGCCCGGTGTGTTCGAACCGCCCGAGACGGTCGACGGGCCCGCCGCCGACGGCAGCTTAGGCGAAACCGGCAACCAACCGACTGATTCCATCCGGCTTTCGTCCCTCCTTCCCGCCAAGCGGACTCTTATCTCCCGATTTCGAGCGCTTTCGTGACCATCGCCTTCGCGGCGTTCAGCGCCGTGACGTTCGCCTCATAAGACCGCGTCGCGGAGATGAGATCGACCATCTCCTTGACGAGGTCCACGTTCGGCATGCGGACGTAGCCGTCTTCGTCCGCGTCGGGATGCGACGGCAGATAGACGAGCTTAAACGGCGTGCGGTCTTCGACGATGCGGGCGACCCGGACGCCTTCTCCGGGCGTTTCGCCGGCCGCCTGCCGCAGCAAAGCGTCGAAGGAGGGTCGGATCGGCCTGAATTCGACCATTTTACGGCGATACGGCTCCCACCGCCCGTCGACGAACCGGGCGCGCGTCGTCTCCGCGTTGGCGATGTTCGAAGCGATGACGTCCATCCTAAGCCTCTGGGCGGTCAAGGCGGACGCGCTGATTTCGAATCCGTTCGAGATGAGCATTACGGCCTGCCTCCGATCGCGGTCCGCAGCAGCCGAATTTCGTGGCTGACCTGCTGGACGAGTACGTTGTAGCGCAACTGGTTCGCGGCCAAGGCGCTCATTTCGGCGTCGATGTCGACGTTGTTCAGGTTGTTGTTCATGACGGTCCGACGGTCCGTCACGACTTCGGGCTCGGGAAGTCCGGCGGAGCCGATCGGAATGTGGCGCGGATCGGTCCGCAGTCCGACAAGCCCGCCGCGGCCTTCCAGTTCGGCGCGCAGGAGCGACTCGAACCGGACGTCCGACCGCTTGAACCCCGGGGTGTCCGCATTGGCGATATTGTTCGCGATGACGCGCTGACGCAAAACCGCTGCGTCGAGCGCTTTCTCCATCGCACGGAACGTCAGATGATCCAACATGCGACGATCGTCACCGCCCGCCTTGAGATTAAAAAATTTTTGTTTTTCGATGAGTACTATTCAACATCGTCCCGACAAATCCTTCTTTTTCGACAAAAAACCCGCCGGCCGACCGCCGCACGGGATAAACGAGCACATTAAACTCTCGATTTTTGAATTTCATCCAACAATTGGTCGTTCAACACGCGAATGTACGTTCCCTTCATGCCGAGCGACCGCGTCTCGACGACGCCGGCGCTTTCCAGCTTTCTCAGCGCATTGACGATCACCGAGCGTGTAATGCCGGCCTTGTCCGCCACTTTGCTGGCTACGAGCAGCCCTTCTTTCGCCTGTAATTCCTCAAAAATGTGTTCCACCGCCTCTAATTCGCTGTACGACAGCGAATTGACCGCCACTTGAACGGCGGCGCGGTTGCGCGCTTCCATCTCGATTTCTTCCGCGCGTTCCCGCAAAATTTCCATGCCGATAATCGTCGATCCGTATTCCGCCAAAATCAGATCGTCGTCGACGAACGGTCGGTCGCGGGACAACACGAGCGTCCCGAGCCGGTCGCCGCCGCCGACGATCGGCACGATCGTCGCGGACGGAAGCTCGAAAAACGACCGGATCCGCTCGAGAAACGGCAGGTAGGGGCTGTCCGGGTCAGGCGCGGACGAAGTTTCTTCGATTTTTTTCAGCCAGTCGTTCAGCTCGGCCGGCAGCCGCCTGTCTTCTTCCACCGCGCGGACAAGGGCAGGGGACAGCGCCTCCTTGGCCATGGCGTAGCCCAGCAGTTTTCCTCTGCGGCTGATGACGAACACGTTTCCGCCGATCGTGTCGCGCAGGACGTCCGCCATGTCCATAAAACTGACGGGCTTTCCCGCGGCTTTCTGCAACAAACGGTTCAGCCTCCGCGTCTTCGCCAAAAGCGTCGTCACCGCTCGTTACGCCCCCCGCTACAAGATATACCGGCTTAAGTCGCGATCCTGCGCGATGTCCGCCAGTTTTTCTCGCACGTATTCCGGCGTCACCGTGAACGATTCGAGCCCGAGTTCCGGCGCCTCGAACGACAAATCTTCCAGCAGCTTTTCCAAAACCGTATGCAGCCGCCTGGCGCCGATGTCCTCAGTCTGCCGGTTGACGAGCGCCGCGATTCGCGCAATTTCGTAAACGGCCGCTTCCGAAAACTCAAGCCGGATGCCTTCCGTCGCCAAAAGCGCCGCGTATTGGCGCGTCAGGGCGTTCTCCGGTTCCGTCAAAATCCGGACGAAATCCTGTTCGGTCAGGCTGTCAAGCTCGACGCGGATCGGGAACCGGCCTTGCAGTTCGGGAATCAGGTCGGACGGTTTGGCGACATGAAACGCGCCCGCTGCGATGAACAGAATGAAATCCGTATTGACCGGGCCGTACTTCGTCATAACCGTCGAACCTTCGACGATCGGCAAGATGTCGCGCTGGACGCCCTCTCGGGAAACGTCGGGACCGACGCTCGGCCCGGTTCCGGCGATCTTGTCGATCTCGTCGATGAAAATGATACCCGACTGCTCCGCGCGACGAATCGCCTCCTGGGTCACCTCGTCCATGTCCATCAGCTTTTGCGCCTCTTCCTGGACGAGCACCTTGCGCGCTTCGCGGACGGTCAGTTTCCGCTTTTTCATCCGCTTCGGCAACAGATGGCCGAACATTTCCTGGAGATTGGCTCCGAGCTGGTCGCCCTGCGGACCGAAGAGCTCGAAAAAGCCGGGCGTCTGATCTTCGACCGACAGTTCGACGATCTCGTTTTCCAGTTTTCCGGCGCGCAGTTCTTCCAAAACTTCGCGGCGGCGGGCCGCAAGCGACGGATCGGGTTCATCCTCCTGCTGGGGAGCGCTTCCCCCGAGCAGCAGCTCGAACGGGTTACGCGCAGCCCGCCGATTCGGTGAAGGCACGAGCAGGGCGGCAAGCCGCTCCTCGGCCAGCCGCTCCGCGCGGTCGCGGAGTTGTTCGGTTTTTTCGGCCTTGACCATCCGAATCGAGGTTTCGACGAGGTCGCGGACCATCGACTCGACGTCGCGGCCGACGTAGCCGACTTCGGTAAATTTCGTCGCTTCCACCTTGACGAACGGCGCTTGCGCCAGCTTGGCCAGACGGCGGGCGATTTCCGTCTTGCCGACGCCGGTGGGACCGATCATCAGAATGTTTTTCGGCACGATCTCGTTGCGGAGCGATTCGTCGAGGCGGCTGCGGCGATACCGGTTGCGAAGCGCGATCGCCACCGCCCGTTTCGCCTGTTTCTGGCCGACGATGTACTTATCCAGTTCCGCTACGATCTGTCGGGGGGTCAACGATTCCGGACGCATGGGACGTGCCTCCTTCCCTTTCGCCGGTCACGTCGCCGCGATTTCCTCGACAATGATCCGGTCGTTCGTAAACACACAAAGTTCAGCAGCGATTTCCAGCGAAGTCTTCGCGATGTCGCGCGCCGTCAGATGAGGGGCGTGACGTTTCATCGCCCGGGCCGCCGCTAGGGCGAACCCGCCCCCGGATCCGATCGCCGTCACGCCGTCGTCGGGTTCGATCACCTCGCCGCTTCCCGACAGCAACAACAGCCCTCCGGCGTCCATGACGATCATCATCGCCTCGAGCCTGCGCAACACGCGGTCCTGCCGCCAGTCTTTCGCCAGTTCGACGGCCGCCCGGTGCAGATGGCCGTGATGTTCCTCCAGCTTGTTTTCGAATTTTTCGAAAAGCGTGACCGCATCGGCCACCGAACCGGCGAAACCGGCCAGCACCCGGCCGTGATAAAGGCGACGCACTTTTTTCGCCTGGGTTTTCATGACGAGACTGTTGCCGAACGTCACCTGGCCGTCGCCGGCCATCGCCGCGCTTCCGTTATGGCGCACGGCGCAAATCGTCGTCGCGTGAAACGCCGCACTCACTGGCGACACACCTCCGGCGTGACCGCAAAAATTAAGCCCGGGGATGGGCGGCACCGTAAACCGACCGCAAATGGTCCCGGGTCATATGCGTATACACCTGCGTCGTGGACAGGTTGGCATGGCCGAGCAACTCCTGAACGATCCGAAGATCCGCGCCGGCCTCCAGCAGATGCGTCGCGAAGGAATGGCGAAGCGCATGCGGCGTAAGCCGCACGGATCGGGAAAGTTTTGCGGCATACCGGGACACGACGAGCCGGACGCCGCGGTCGGACAGTCGCGTTCCGCGGGCGTTCAAAAACAAGGCGCGTTCGTCCGGGCGTTTCAAAAGCAACGGCCTCGCTTCCGCCAAATACCGCCGCACCGCAAGGGAGGCGTATTCGCCGATCGGTACGATGCGTTCCTTCGAGCCCTTGCCGTGCACGGCGACGACGCCGAGCGACAAGTCGACCGCCCCGACGTCCAGCGCCGTCAACTCGCCGACGCGCAAGCCGCATCCGTAAAGCAGTTCGAGGACAGCGGCATCGCGCAGACCGAGCGGCGTTCCGACATCCGGCCGTTCGAGCAATTCGGCGGCTTCTTCCGGATAGAGAAAAACGGGCAAACGTTTAGCCGCTTTCGGCGACCGCATGTCGGCGAACGGATCATGTGCGGTCACACCGCGGCGCCGCAAAAAACGATAAAACGTCTTGAGCGCCGACAGTTTCCGCCCGAGGCTGCGTCCGCTAGAGCCGTGTTCGCGCCGTTCGGCCAGAAAGGAACGGACGTGGTGTTGAGCGACGTTAGACCAGTCGGTAACGCCCAGCTTCCGCAAATGGTCGGCAAACTGGCCGATGTCTTTCACGTAACCGCGCACCGTATGTTCGGAAGCACGCCGCTCCGCCCGCAAATAATCGGCGAAAGCATCAAGCCAGCGCTCCTCCGGCAAACGACGCACCCCCTTCGCGGTCATCCAACATCGTATCACAGAGACGACTTGCATGACAAGTCGCAAGGCGCCAGCTCGGCGACGAACCGGTCGATCGAGCGAAGCGCGCGTTCCGCCATTTTTTCGTACCGACGCTTTTTGTTGCGCTCCGGCTCCTCAAGCGGCGGCAAAAGTCCGAAATTGGCGTTCATCGGCTGAAAATCCGCCGGATTCGCCGACGTCACGTAGTGCGCCAGACTGCCGATCGCCGTATCGCGCGGAAACACGACGGGATCGAGCCCTCGGGCCATCCGCCCCGCGTTGATTCCTGCGACGAGACCGGACGCCGCCGACTCCACATAGCCTTCCACGCCCGTCATCTGCCCGGCGAAAAACAGCGTCGGCCGCGAGGCCAGCTGATACGTCGGCCGGAGCAGGGCCGGGGAATTGATGAACGTGTTGCGGTGCATGACGCCGTAGCGGACGAACTCGGCGTTTTCCAGACCGGGGATGAGGGAAAAAACTCGCTTTTGCTCACCCCATTTCAGGTGCGTCTGAAAACCGACCATGTTGTACAGCGTGCCCGCGGCGTTGTCCTGGCGCAGCTGCACGACGGCGAAAGGCTGTTTGCCCGTTCTGGGGTCGACGAGGCCCACCGGCTTGAGCGGGCCGAACAGTACGGTCTGTTTGCCGCGGCGCGCCATCACTTCGATCGGCATGCAGCCTTCAAAATAAATTTCTTTTTCAAAGTCCTTAAGCGGCACCGTTTCCGCGGTCACCAGCGCCTCGTAAAACCGGTCGAATTCTTCTTCCGTCATCGGGCAGTTCAAGTAAGCCGCCTCGCCTTTGCCGTACCGCGACGCGACGAACACTTTCTCCATGTCGATGGAATCTTTCTCGACGATCGGCGCCGCTGCGTCGTAAAAATACAGGTATTCGCGCCCCGTCAGCCGCCGGATCGCTTCCGACAGCGCTTCCGACGTCAGCGGCCCGGTCGCGACGACGACGATGCCGTCCGCCGGAAGCTCGGTCACTTCTTCTCGCCGGATTTCGACGAGCGGATGTTGTTCGAGCGCGCGCGTAACCGCTGACGAGAAACCATCGCGGTCGACCGCCAGCGCGCCGCCGGCCGGAACGGCGTTTTTGTCGGCCGCCGCCATGATGAGCGAGCCGAGCCGACGCATTTCCTCCTTCAGTACCCCCACCGCGTTCGTCAGCAAATTCGAGCGCAGCGAATTGCTGCACACCAGCTCCGCAAACATGCCGGTCACGTGAGCGGGCGTTCGACGCACCGGGCGCATTTCGTACAGCGTGACGGCGACGCCTTGCTGCGCGATCTGCCAAGCCGCCTCGCTGCCGGCAAGACCGGCTCCGATGACGACGACGCGTGCCGTCCGTTCGCGTTCTGACGCCGACATTCGACCACCGTTCTCCTTTCACGGTTAAATCGGGTCAGTCTTCTAAAATGCCGACGGGTTCATTTCCGGCCGGTTCCCGGGAACCCGAACTCTCCTTGGCACCGCAAGCCGGACAGACCTCGTACCGTCCTCCGCCTCTGGCCGGTTTTTCGACCATCATCGCGCCGCAGCGCGGGCAAGAGCGTCCCACGGGCTTATCCCACGAAACGTAGTCGCAATCGGGATACCGGTCGCACCCGTAAAAAAGCCGGCCTTTCTTGCTTCGCCGCTCGACGACGCGCCCCTGGCCGCACGTCGGACAGGCGACGCCGATCTCTTTGACGAACGGCTTGGTGTTGCGGCATTCCGGAAAACCGGTGCACGCGAGAAACTTGCCGAACCGCCCGGTTTTGACCGCCATCGGCCGCCCGCACTGTTCGCAGCGGACGTCGGTGACGTCGGGCGGAAGTTCCACGCGTTTCATGCCGCTTTCCGCAACTTCCATCCATTTTTCGAATTTTTTATAAAAATCGTCCAGAAGCTGAACCCAGTCGGCCCGCCCTTCCTCGATGTGGTCGAGCTCCTCTTCCATCTGAGCAGTAAACTCGACGTTTAAAATTTCGGGGAAAAACTCTTCCATCAGGTCGTTGACGAGCCGCCCGAGTTCGGTCGGCACGATTTTTTTGTCTTCCAGCGCCACGTAGCCGCGTTTTTGAATCGTTTCCAGCGTCGGCGCGTACGTGCTCGGCCGGCCGATGCCGAGCTCCTCGAGCGTCCGGACGAGCCGCGCCTCCGTATACCGCGGCGGCGGCTGGGTGAAATGCTGCTTCGGCTCGACGGCGATCGTCTCCGGGCGATCACCCTCGGCCAGAGGCGGGAGCATTTTTTCTTCTTCTTCGTTCCCGTCGTCGGTGCCTTCGACGTACAGTTTCATGAAGCCGGGGAACTTCACTTTCGACCCAACAGCGCGAAACGTCGCGCCGCCCGCTTCCAGGTCGACCGTCATCGTGTCGAGCACGGCGGACGCCATCTGACTGGCGACGAACCGCTCCCAGATCAACTTGTAAAGCCGATACTGGTCGCGCGTCAAATAAGGTTTCACGAATTCGGGTTCATAACGGACGAACGTCGGGCGGATCGCCTCGTGCGCGTCCTGAGCGGTCGCGCTTTTTTTCTGGTACACCCGCGGCTTGTCGGGACAATAGTCGCCGCCGAACTTTTCGGCGATATATTTCAACGCCTCTTCCTGCGCGACCGGGGAAACGCGCGTCGAGTCGGTGCGCATGTAGGTGATCAGACCGACGGCGCCCTCCTGGCCGAGTTCGACGCCTTCATAGAGCTGCTGAGCGATCTGCATCGTCTTAGCCGGCCGGAACTGCAGCTTGCGCGCCGCTTCCTGCTGCAAAGAGCTGGTGGTAAACGGCGGCGCCGGGTTGCGTACGCGCTCCCGCTCGCGAACGGAAACGACCGTAAACGGCGACGACGCGATCCGATCGAGTACGGCGCGAACGTCGCTTTCGTTTTTCAACTCGGCCTTCTCTTCGCCGAAGCCGTGGAATTTCGCTTCGAACGACTGGCCGTCCTTGATCAGTCTGGCTGTAATCGTCCAGTATTCTTCCGGGACGAACGCCTCGATTTCCCGCTCGCGGTCGACGACGAGTTTGAGCGCGACGGACTGGACTCTTCCGGCGGACAACCCCTTTTTGACCTTGCGCCAGAGCAACGGACTGATCTTGTAGCCGACGAGCCGGTCGAGAATGCGCCGCGCTTGTTGTGCGTTGACGAGATCCATGTTGATTTTCCGCGGCGACTGGAACGCCTCACGGACGGCTTGTTTCGTAATCTCGTGAAAGACGACGCGGCACGGTTCGTCCCGGTCGAGCTCCAGATAGTTGGCCAGATGCCAGGCGATCGCCTCGCCCTCGCGGTCGGGGTCGGCGGCCAGAAACACTTTCTTGACTTTTTTCTTCGCCTCTTTCAGCTCTTTCAACACCGGCCCTTTGCCGCGGATCGTCACGTATTTCGGCTCGAAGCGGTTTTCGATTTCCACGCCCATCTCGCTTTTCGGCAAGTCGCGGATGTGTCCCATCGAAGCTTTGACGATATATTTGCTGCCTAAATACTTGCTGATCGTTTTGGCTTTGGCGGGAGATTCAACGATCACAAGCGAATCGGCCATGACGGCTTGACCTCCCTTGCCGCCGTGATCCGCCCTAACGGATTCGAGCGTAGGACGGGCCCGGCAGTTCAATAATCGCCCGTTTTACAGTTAAAGATAACAAAACCTCATGCAAATGTCCAAACCCGAACCCGGACTGTTCCCAAATCCGGTCCAACATAACGGGTTCGAAACCGACAATCTCCAGGATGCGCCGCTCATCCGGCGTCCATTCCGGCACGTTTTCCGGAGGCGTCGGCGGCTTCACGCTTCTTCTTTCGTCGCCGACGGACTGCGCCGCGCCGGTGAAGAAAGACGCCGTTTGCCCGCTTTGCCCTAACGACACGCTTCCCCGAATCTCTTGCAGAATGTCGTCGACGGTCTCCGTCAGTTTCGCCCCTTCGCGCAGCAACAAATGAACGCCGCGGCTTGTCGGGGCTCCAGCAAGACCGGGAACCGCGAACACTTCGCGGCCTGCGTCTGCGGCCAGCGAGGCGGTGATCATCGCGCCGCTTTTTTCGGACGCCTCGACGACGACCGTACCGAGCGAAAGACCGGCGATAATCCGGTTGCGCTCGGGAAACAGTCCGGCTCTCGGCAACGTGCCCGGAGGGTACTCGCTGACGACGGCGCCGCCGGAACGTACGATACGTTCAGCAAGAGCGGCATGTTCGGGCGGATAAACGCGGTCGAGACCCGAACCAAGCACCGCGACGGTCACGCCGCCGGCGCGCAATGCGCCGAGATGAGCAGCGCCGTCGATGCCGCGCGCCAGTCCGCTGACGACGACGATCCCGGCGAAAGCCAGACCCGCCGCCAACTCATCCGCCATCCGCCGTCCATAGGCGGTCGGTTTCCGCGTGCCGACGACAGCCACGGACGGAACGGACAGCACGGCCGGGTCGCCTCGAATATAAATCACCCACGGCGGCCGCGCGATATGCCGCAGCTGTTCCGGATATTCTCGGTCAAGCACCGTGACCGCTCGGCATTCGCCCACGGCCGACGGCATCGGCCTGACACGCTTTGGGGCGCCGCCGCCCGCCAATGCTGCTTCAACCAGCCGCGCCTGCCGCCCGGACAGACCGAGCTGCCGTAAATCGGCGGCGGTCGCCAGAGCGATCCGGTCCACGCCTCCCATCGCGTCGGCCAGACGGCGGATCGTCATCCAACCGATCCCTTCCGTTTCGTGCAGACGCACCAGACAATCGCGCGCTTCGGTATTCATGTTGCAGCCCCACCTTTCATGCATCTGAAAATTTATAACAAAAAAGCAACCTTTCCTTTCCGACTTCGGTCGCAAAGGAAAGGTTGCCTACCTTCCCGACGGCGTCGCTTCCGTCCGCTTCTTACCGGACGGCGATACACGTTATCGGACGGTGGTACACGCTTCGAGCAATCCGCGTTCCCGCAACACTTCGACAACCGTCGCACCCATTTCCGCCGGCGTCGGGGCGACGCGGACGCCCGCGCGTTCGAGCGCCGCGACTTTTTCCGCCGCCGTCCCTTTTCCTCCGGAAATGATGGCGCCCGCATGCCCCATCCGCTTGCCGGGCGGAGCCGTTCGGCCGCTGATGAACGCGACGACCGGCTTGTCCATGTTGGCGCGGATCCATTCCGCCGCCTCTTCTTCCGCGGTTCCGCCGATTTCGCCGATCAGCACTACCGCCAGCGTTTCCGGGTCGTCGTTGAACATGCGCAAAATGTCGACGAATTCGGAACCTTTGACCGGGTCGCCGCCGATGCCGACGGCCGTCGACTGCCCGATGCCGCGGGTCGTCAGCTGGTGAACGGCTTCATACGTGAGCGTACCGCTGCGCGACACGACGCCGATATGCCCGGGCGCGTGGATGTAACCGGGCATGATGCCGATTTTGCATTCGCCCGGTGTGATGACGCCCGGACAGTTCGGCCCAATCAACCGCGTCCGCTTGCCTTCCAGGAAACGCTTGACCTTGACCATGTCGAGCACGGGAATGCCTTCGGTGATGCAGACGACGAGCTCGAGTCCCGCGTCCGCCGCTTCCATGATCGCGTCCGCAGCGAACGCCGGCGGCACGTAAATGACCGATGCGTTCGCACCGGTCGCCTCGACGGCCTGCCGGACGGTGTCGAACACCGGAAGCGCAACGGTCCGCCCGTCGTCCAGCGCGAACTCGACCTTCGTGCCGCCCTTGCCCGGCGTGACGCCGCCGACCACCTGCGTGCCGTATTCCAGCGCGCCTTTCGTATGGAACCAGCCGGCCGAACCGGTGATGCCCTGCGTAATCACTCGGGTATGTCGGTTTACCAGAATGCTCATGCGTTCCGTTGCCTCCTTCTTCACCGAACGAGCGACACGATTTTTTGCGCGCCGTCCGCCATCGAATCCGCAGCGACGATGCGGAGCCCGGATTCGTCCAAAATCTTTTTGCCGAGTTCCACGTTCGTCCCCTCAAGCCGGACGACGAGCGGCTTGTCCAGACCGACTTCGCGCGCCGCCGCCACGACGCCTTCGGCGATCACGTCGCAACGCATGATGCCGCCGAAAATGTTGACGAAAATGCCCTTGACGTTCGGATCGGCCAAAATGATTTTGAACGCCTCCGTCACTTTTTCTTTCGAGGCGCCGCCGCCGACGTCGAGGAAATTGGCCGGCTCTCCGCCGTAATGCTTAATGATGTCCATCGTCGCCATCGCCAGACCGGCGCCGTTGACCAGACAGCCGATGTTGCCGTCCAGCGCGATATAGCTGAGGCCGTATTCGGATGCGCGGGTCTCTTTCTCGTCTTCCTCATTTGGATCGCGCAATTCCGCCAGTTCGGGATGCCGGAAGAGAGCGTTGTCGTCGAACGCCAGCTTGGCGTCGAGTGCGACGATGTCGCCGTCGCCGGTAACGACGAGCGGGTTAATCTCGGCGATCGAGCAGTCGTTGTCGACGAACGCACGGTACAGGTTGAGCATCAGCCGTACCGCCTTGTTCGTCAGCTCGTTCGGGATGCGGATCGCATAAGCGAGCCGGCGCGCCTGAAACGGCATCAGCCCGACGGCCGGGTCGATCGTTTCTCTGAAAATTTTGTCGGGACTGCGCGCGGCGACTTCCTCGATCTCGGTGCCGCCTTCTTCCGAGGCGATCATGACGACGCGCCCGGTTCCTCGGTCGACGACGCAACCGAGGTAATATTCTTTCCGGATGTCGCAGCCTTGCTCGATGAACAGGCGCTTGACGACGCGGCCCGCCGGTCCCGTCTGGTGCGTCACGAGCGTTTTGCCGAGCAGCTCGGCGGCGTAGCGGCGGACTTCCTCGGCGTTTTTGGCGATTTTGACGCCGCCGGCTTTTCCCCTGCCGCCAGCGTGGATCTGGGCTTTGACGGCGACGACGGGCGTCCCGAGTTCCTGCGCAGCCTGCACGGCCTCATCGACCGAAAACGCGACTTTCCCTTTCAATACCGCGACGCCGTATCGCCGCAAAATGTCTTTCGCCTGATGTTCGTGAATGTTCATCCGTGCCGTCCTCCATTCGTCCGTACGTCCGGGAACGGCTTTAATTGTACCACGACTGTCCGGGAAGCGCCACCGGACCGCCTCCGGCGTCCGGGCCGCCGCATTTTCAAACTTTTGCGCCCGATCGTTCGCTATCCGGCAGGAAAGCGGCGCTCGCACGTCGAATGAAATTTTTTATAAACGCGATCAAACATTTGATTTCGAACGGGAAGCACCCGGTTTCGGAATCGGACCGGCCGCGGGACGCGACGAAAAAATGCGCATGCAGGCGCGGCCGGCCAGAAATTCCGGAAGGAGGGTGTTATTTTTATGCTTGGCAAAGTATACGGCGCCTGCTTGTGCGGCATCGAGGGCCGGATCGTCGAAGTCGAGGCCGACATCGCCAACGGCCTTCCGCAAACGAACATCGTCGGGCTGCCGGATTCCGCTGTCCGCGAATCGATCGAGCGCGTCCGAGTCGCCATCCGCAACAGCGGGTATCGCTACCCGCTCGCCCGGATTACAGTCAATTTAGCTCCCGCCGACGTGCGCAAGGAGGGAAGCGCGTTCGATCTCGCCGTCGCCGCCGCGATTTTGGTCGCGGACGGTCAGGCAGGATGCGCCGACGGTAAAGAACTGTTAATTGGAGAACTGGCGCTCGACGGAAGTTTGCGGCCGGTCGAGGGCGTCCTCGCCATGGTGCACGCCGCTAAAGAAGCGGGGTTCGACCGGGTCGCCGTTCCGGTAGGAAACTGGCTGGAGGCGCGGCTGATCGGCGGTATCGATGTCCGGCCGTTTTCGCGGCTGCGCGATTGGGTGGAAGGCAAGCCGGCGCGGCCGTCCGGGCAGCGCATCGTCCCGGTCGGCGCCGGCTCTTGCGATCCGTGGGAGAAAGACGGACGGGAAGGCGATTTCGACGACGTCGTCGGGCAGCATCACGCCAAGCGGGCGTTGGCCGTCGCGGCCGCCGGCATGCATCACGTGTTGCTTGTCGGTCCGCCCGGTTCGGGCAAAACGATGCTGGCCCGACGGTTGCCGTCCGTCATGCCGCCGCTTTCCGAGGAAGAAGCGCTGGAAGTGGCCAAAATTCACAGTGCGGCCGGACTGCTCGTCGTCGGCCGCGGATTGCCGCGGTCGCGGCCGTTCCGCGCGCCGCACCATACGGCGACCGCCTCCTCGCTGATCGGCGGAGGCGCATCGCCGCGTCCAGGGGAAGTCAGCCTCGCCCACCGCGGCGTGCTTTTTCTCGACGAACTGCCCGAATTTCCAAGGCCGACCCTGGAAGCGCTCCGGCAGCCGCTCGAAGAGCGTTCGGCCGTCGTCGGACGGGCGAAAGCGACGTATCGGTTTCCCGCGCATTTTTTGCTCGTCGCGGCGATGAACCCGTGTCCATGCGGCTTCGGCCGCGTAGAAGAAGGATGTGCCTGCACCCCGGCGCGTCGGCGTCGGTATGTCTCACACCTTTCCGGTCCGCTGGCCGACCGCATCGATATGATCGTCGAAGTGCCGAGACTGAAAACGAACGAACTAGCCGACCGTCGGACGCCGCCGGAAGTGTCCGCGGAAACGCTGCGCGCCTGTGTGGCAAGGGCCGTCCGCATCCAGAAGGAACGATTCTTCGGATCGGATCTTCGGTCGAACGGCGAGTTGTCCGGCCGGCTGCTCGAGGAAGCGTGCCGTCTCGACGGGGAAGCGAAACGGTTGCTCGAAGCGGCGCAGGAGACGCTCGGGCTGAGCGTCCGCGCCTACGAGCGCGTTTTGAAAGTGGCGAGAACGATCGCCGACATGGAAGGAAGCGAACGCGTCCGCGCGGGACATGTCGCGGAAGCCGTCCAGTATCGGAAAGCCGAACGCGAACTGCTCAGAACGCATTGACGATATGTTCGACGCGAAGCGGCCCGTCGGACCCGCCGCCAACGGCGACGACGTCGAAACGGATACGATATGCGCCGAAACAGCGGGTGTCGTACAAATAACGGCGGGCCGCCGCGCGGATGCGGCGCCGCTTGCGCTCGTCGACGGACTCAGCCGGCGTACCGAACCGGTCCGACGTGCGCGACCGCACTTCGACGAACACGAGAATGTCGCCGTCCATCGCGACGATGTCGATTTCCCCTTCCGGGCACCGCCAATTCCGCTCCAGAAGGCGGTATCCCAACTTTTCCAGAAACTCGCCGGCGGCCCGTTCCGCTTCCCGTCCGACTTTGCGACGGTTGGTGCGTGCGTTCAAACGTTCCATTTCCGGCGGGCCGCCTCCTGGTCAGCGCGATAGACGAACGCCAACACTTCTGCAACCAACGCGTACAATTCCGGAGGAATCGCCTGGTCGACGTCAAGCCGGATCAGCAGTTCGACGAGCGATGGATCTTCATGGATCGGCACGCCGTGTTCCCGCGCCTTGGCGATCAACGCCTCGGCGACCCGTCCCCGGCCCTTGGCGACGACGACAGGAGCCTCGTGACGCGCGGGAACATACCGGAGAGCGACTGCCTGCGCTTTTTTGTCCTTCATATCCGGATGTCCACCCCCTGTGAGGTCAGGACGTAATGGCGCACGGCGCGCAAGCCGGATTCCGTTTCCGTCGGCTTTTCGACCGACAGGGGCTTCCACCGCACGCCGGCCAAGCGATAGCCCGCGCCACGCAAGGCCTCCTCCAGAATCGGTCGTGCCGCTTCCAGCCAGGCGGCCAGCTGGGAAACGTCGTTCAACACGAGCAGGCTGACCGTCCGGTCAGACACGACGACGTCGATCACCGTTTCTCCGAGCCGCGCCAAGCGCAAATCGAACCTCAGCCAACAGTGGTTCGGATCGATGCGGCGTCCGGCGACGCGCGATCGGACGTACACCGTCGCCGTCGACATTCCGCCGTCCGGCAAGACGAAAGGAATCTGCATCGTCAAGACGGCGGACGCATCCTGACGGTCGCCGAGCAGAAGCAATTGCTGGCCGGTCAGGTGCTGCAACAGGGATTGGGCGGTTTGGCGAAACTCGGGGGAAACCGCGTCCGACGCCGAAATGAGCGACAGGAGCGGTTTTAAAGAATCGCCGAACGGCGCAGCGGTCTCATCCGCGACATGAAGGGAATCGGCAACGAATCGGCGAAAAACGGAAGCTTCCCAATCGAGGCCGAGCTGCTTCCAAAACCGGACGAACCGGTCGAAAATAGCGGTTCGGACGTCGTTTTCCCGCGGAATAGTCTGCCGACCGCCGACATCCTCCGCTTCCATCCGTTCCGTCGAACCGGCGGTCGAATCTTCCTGTCCAGACACCGGTCGCCCGGAAACGGCGCGCTCGCGCGCAAGGTCTGGGCCCGGCCCGTCGGCCGCCTCGCCCACTTCCGCGGCGGAAACGAGGCGCCCGAATGTCGAAACGTCTCCCTCTTCCGTAAGAGGCGAAAACAACCTGCCGGCGGTCGCCGCATCTCTTGCGGTTTCGCCGGACGGCTCCCCGCGAGAGGAAGCCGTCGCGACCGCCCGGTTCGGACCGTCCAACGTCGGCCCGCCTCTCTCGGAATCGCCGGCGTCGGCGAAAAACCGCATGATTCCTTCCGCCTCGCCGGCGCCTCCCAGATCCGCCAGCCGTCTGACCGATTCGTTCACTGACGCCAACACCGCCGCCAATCTCCGCAACCATGCGACGGCTTCCTCGGCCCCGGCCTCCGCCGCATCGGATCGCTCCGACGACGTTCCGACCCGTTCCGGTTGCGGAATCGACGCGGCCGACGCGAGCCGCACCAGACGGGCGATTTCGCGGTCGACCGCTTCCGCGAAGCCGATCAGCCGTCGGCCGAGCGGCTCGCCGAACATAGCGGCGCGAAGCGCCCGCACGACTTCCGGCTCCACCGGCAGCCGGCCAGCGACGGCCACCGCTGCGGCTCTAGCGTACTCCGCGGCAACATCCGGGCGATGCGCTAAAAAAGCGTCAAGCCTCGCCGGCAACCTCGCCAATGCGGCCCACTGCGCCTCTGAGGCGCGGACGCCCGTCTCGGCCAGCGCCTTCAACCAAACCGCGGCGCTTTCCGCTTCGTCCCGCGAAAACGCTTGAACGACGCGCAACACGACGTCCCCGCCCGTATGACGCCCAACCCCTTCCGGCGAAACCGAGTCTGTGGGAGCGTCCACATACAGCCAAGCGGACTGGCCGACGGTAAGCGGCGTCTCGACTCTCGCCCGTACGCGGACGCCGTCGATCAACATCAACGCTGTGCCGGCCTCGAGCCAGCGAAGCAACATGCCGACGACGACACGGCCGGGTTCGAGGCGGAACGCCGCAGGCTCATCGGTGCGACGCATCTCTATCGAACGCCCAGGTTCGCCGGCTGGAACCGCCGGACCGCGCGGACCGTCCGACCGGATTTCCATGGGATTATCCTCCCGTTTCTAGAATCGGAAGCGACATCTGTACGACGTCGCCTACGCCCCATTTGGACAAAAACGTCATCCGATGAAGCGGCGTCGGGCCGAACCGCAACACCGCTTCCCGGTGCTCTTTCGTGCCGTAACCTTTGTGGCGGGCGATGCCGTATTGGGGGAAGGCCGCATCCCATTCGGCGCAAAGCCGGTCGCGGGTCACTTTCGCGACGATCGAAGCGGCGGCGATCGACTGGCTCAGCGAATCGCCGCGGACGACGGGCGTTTGCGGCAGCGCGACGTCGATCGTCTCCGCATCGATCAGCACGTGCTCCGGACACAAGCCGAGCTGCTCGATCGCCCTTTTCATCGCCAGGCGCGCCGCCTGGCGGATGTTGATCCGGTCGATCGTGCCGGCGTCGACGCGGCCGACGCCGACCGCCACGGCTTTTTCCATCACGATCGCATAAAGCTCTTCGCGCTTGGCGGCGGACAATTTTTTCGAATCGTCGACGTCGGGAATGACGAGTCCCTTCGGCAGCACGACCGCCGCGGCCACGACATCGCCAAACAGACAGCCGCGCCCCGCCTCGTCGACGCCCGCCACGTATGTAACGCCGTTTTCCCAGAGTCGTCTTTCAAACTGAAGGCGATCCATCAGGCAAGCCCACCGACTTTCCGTTTAAGATCGGTATCGGCATTCGCGCGCCGCAACTTGACCCGGGCGCCAGCAGCTCCGTCAGCCTTCGTCGGACGGCCGCTCCAGGCTGATGCCGCCGAGCTTGCCGGTTCGAAAATCATGCAGCAGAACCGCCGCCGCCCGGTCCGTTCGGATGCGGCCGCCCTCCGCAAGACATCCGCGTTTTCGGCCGATCGCTTCCAGCAGCTCGGGACCGGACCCTTCGACGGGCACGTCGGCACCGTAACGCCGTCGCAAACGGTCGGGATAATGCCGTTTCAGCACGTCCAGCAAAAACAACGCCGCTTCTTCAGCTTCGAACAGTTCGTCCTTGACGGCGCCCGTCGCGGCAAGACGCAGTGCGACGCGCGGATCGTCGATTTTCGGCCAAAGCAGTCCCGGCGTGTCGAGCAATTCCAGATCCAAGCCGACGCGAATCCATTGCTGGCCGCGCGTGATGCCCGGCCGATCCCCCGTCGCCGCGGCGCTTCGTCCGGCCAGTGCGTTGATCAGCGTCGATTTACCGACGTTCGGAATGCCGGCGACAAGCGCCCGAACCGGTCGGGACCGAATGCCGCGCCGCCGCCAGGCTTCCCGCTTGGCGGCCAACAACCGCTCGGCGACTGCGGATAGCTTGCCGGCAACGCCTCGCCGATCGGCGGAAAGCGCCACTGCTTCCGTTCCGTCGCCGCGCAATGCTTCCAGCCACGCTTTTGTCACCGCCGGATCCGCCAGGTCTTCCTTATTCAATATGACGACGCGCAACTTTTCGCCGAACAGGGCGTCCGATTCCGGATTGCGGGTCGACCTCGGCGCACGGGCGTCCACCAGCTCGAACACGATATCGATCCATTTCAGGATTTCCCGAATTTTCCTTCTGGCGCGAGCCATATGGCCGGGAAACCATTGTACGCTCATGTCGCGTTCCCCGCTCCGCCAACCCATTTGATATGGCTCGGCGGCCAAAACACGAGTTCCGCCCGCCCGATCACCTTGTCCATCGGAACGAGCCCGACTTTCTGCGAACGGCTGTCCGAACTATTCGACCGATTGTCGCCGAGAACAAACAACGTACCCTCCCGTACGACGATCTCGTCCATGTCCTGAATGTTGTACAGCCGACCTTCCGCATGAGCGCGCTCGACCGCCTCACGTAAATACGGCTCGTCGAGTGGCTTGCCGTTGACGTAAACGGTGTCGCCGCGGACGTAAACGCGGTCCCCCGGCAGACCGATCACCCGCTTAATGTAATCGCGCCCGTCGGGCGCCAGAAACACGATCACTTCCCCGCGTTTCGGGATGCGCAGATCATAGATGATCTTGTTGACGATCAACCGTTCGCCGTCGTGAAAATTCGGCAGCATCGAATGTCCGGACACAAGAAACGGCGCGAACAGATACGTTCGGACGACAAACACGAGGCCGAATGCGACGAGCAGCGCCTTCAACCATTCCCATACCTCGCGCCGTATGGACGCTGCGCGGCCGTCCGCGTTCGGTTCGGCGGCCCCGCTTCCGGTTTGCGTTTCTTTCGGCGAAATGTCCGTCGGTTCCCACTCGCTCATCGGACGACTTCCCCTTTGCAAAATGAAAAGGGACTTGTCCCCAAGCCCCCTTCCCTTCATACACGGTCGTATCAGCGGTCGCGATGTTCCGCGATTCTCGCCGCTTTCCCCGACAGATGGCGCAAATAGTACAGTTTGGCTCTGCGCACTTTGCCGCGGCGCACGACTTCCAGCTTTTCGATGCGCGGCGAATGCAGCGGAAACGTGCGCTCCACGCCGATGCCGGACGAAATTTTGCGCACGGTGAACGTCTCGCTGATGCCGCTGCCGCGCCGCTTGATGACGACGCCCTCGAACACCTGCACGCGCTCCCGCGAGCCTTCGACGACTTTCGCGTGAACGCGCACGGTATCGCCGGGACGAAACGGCGGGATGTCGGTCCGCAACTGTCCCTGCGTCACTTCGCGGATGATCTGCTGCATGGCTGGCCTTCCCTCCCGCTTGTTCAAGTTCGAGTCTACCATAACTCCACCAAACCGTTCAAGACGTCCTATCGCCGGTTTCAGATTCCCCATTCCGCGGCTTTGCCGCTTCCCGCCGCCATTGTTCGACGAGCCGGCGTTCTTCCTCGGTCAGTTCCGCGCGCTCAAGCAGATCGGGGCGCCGCTCGAACGTTCGGCGCAATGCCTCGCGCCGACGCCATTCCTCGATTTTTCGGTGGTGGCCGGACAACAGCACGTCGGGTACCGCCCAGCCTCGAAACACGGCCGGACGCGTGTATTGCGGATATTCGAGCAGTCCTCCGGAAAACGAATCCGTTTTCGCTGAGCGTTCGTTGCCGAGTACGCCGGGCAACAACCGGACGACGGCATCCATGACGACCATGGCAGCCAGTTCGCCGCCGGTCAGCACGTAATCGCCGATCGACAGCTCATCGTCGACGAGGTGCAGGCGGACGCGCTCGTCGACACCCTCATAATGGCCGCAAATCAGCACGAGATGGCGTTCGTTCGCCAACTCTTCCGCGACCGCCTGGGTGAATCTGCGACCCTGCGGGCAAAGCAACACGACGCGGCGGGACCCTCCCGTCGCGGGCAACGATTCGACCGCGGAAAAAAGCGGCTCGGGACGCAAAATCATCCCGCCGCCTCCGCCGTATGGATAATCGTCGACCGAACCGTGCCGGTTGACAGCGAACTGTCGGAAGTTGAGCGTACGGACGTCCACGATGCCACGCTCACGCGCCCTGCCCAGAATGCTCGACGACAACACGCCCTCGAACATTTCCGGAAACAAGGTCAGCACGTCGATCCGCATGACGGTCATCTCAGTCCGCCAAACCTTCCATCAGCCGCACCGTCACCCTTTTCGCCTTCACGTCTACGCCGAGCACGACGTCGTCGATGTACGGCAGCAAAATCGGCTTGCCCTGCGGACGTTCGACCACCCAGACGTCGTTGGCGCCCGGCTGCAAAATTTCCGTCACGACGCCGATGTCGACGCCGGACTCGTCGACGACCCGGCAACCGATAATGTCGTGAAAATAAAACTCCCCTTCCGAAAGCGGCGCGCGGTGCCGCTCGGACACCTTCAGCAGGCAGCCTTTGTGACGCTCGGCCTCGCCGATATGATCGAGTCCTTCGAATTTGACGATGTATGTTGTGCGGTGGCGTCGCGCGCGTTCGACGCGGACGGTCTGCCTGCGGCCGGTCAGCGGACATTCGACGACGAGTTCGCTGCCTCGAGCGAACCGGATGTCGGGGAAATCCGTCGTAGGCAACACCTTGAGCTCGCCGCGGATGCCGTGGGTATTGACGATCTTGCCGACGTTCAGGTACGTCTCGCCCATGGTCGATTCCCGCCCGTCACGACTCAATGTCGAGCAGTACGCGCTTGTGATGTTTTGCCGCCGCACAAACGACGACGGTGCGCAGCGCGTTTGCGACGCGACCTTGCTTGCCGATGATTTTTCCGACGTCGGAGGGATGAACGCTTAACCGATAAACCGTCGCGTCGGGGCGTACTTCTTCCGTCACGACGACGTCGTCGGGATGATCGACGAGTCTTTTCGCGATGACGGCGATCAATTCACGCATGATGATCCTCCGAAACGCCGGAATGTTTTTTCGATTGACGCAGTTCGTGGAACTTTTTCAATACGCCCGCCTTGCTCAGCAAGCTGCGCGCGGTATCGGAAGGCTGGGCGCCGTTTTGCAGCCATTTCAACGCCTTTTCCACGTCGATGCGGATTTGAGCCGGTTCGGTTAACGGATTGTATGTGCCGATTTCCTCGATGAATCGGCCGTCGCGCGGCGAACGGGACTCCGCCACCACGACGCGGTAAAAGGGCCGTTTGCGCGCGCCCATGCGTTTCAGACGAATGCGGACCGCCACGGAATGCTCACCTCCTTTCAGAAGGGAAAGCGGAACGGCCGTCCGCCTTTTCCTTTCAAAAAGTTCCACCCTCCTTTTTTTCCGGAGAGGGAGGATATCTGCTTCATCATTTTGCGCACTTCTTCAAACTGTTTGATGAACCGGTTGACGTCCTGAATCGAATTACCGCTGCCGCGCGCGATGCGTTGCCGGCGACTCGCGTTCAGGATGTCCGGGTTGGCGCGCTCTTCTTTCGTCATCGACTTGACGATCGCCTCGAGGCGCGCCATTTTCTTTTCGTCGAGCTGAAACGCCCTCAGTTCCTTCATCCGCGACGCGCCTGGCAACATGTCGAGCAGCTGGTCGAGCGGGCCGAGCTTGCGGAGCTGTTCCATCTGTTCGAGAAAATCGTCGAAGGTAAACGACGCGGAACGGATTTTGCGCTCCATCTCCTTTGCCTTTTCCGCGTCGATCTCCGCCTGAGCCTTTTCGATCAGTGTCAGCATGTCGCCCATGCCGAGAATGCGCGACGCCATCCGGTCGGGGTGAAACGGTTCGAGCGCGTCGATTTTCTCTCCCGTGGCCGCAAACTTGATCGGACAGCCGGTCACCGCTTTAACGGACAGCGCCGCACCGCCGCGGGTGTCGCCGTCGAGTTTGGTCAGGACGACGCCCGTCAGCGACAGCTCGCGATGAAACGTCTCCGCCACGCGGACGGCTTCCTGGCCGGTCATCGCGTCGACGACGAGCAGCGTTTCGTCCGGTTTGATCCGCTCGCGCATCCGCCGGAGTTCGTCCATCATCATCTCGTCGACGTGAAGCCTTCCGGCCGTGTCGACGACGACGTAGTCGTAGCCGTGAGCGCGCGCATGATCCACGGCCGAAACGGCGATCTCGACCGGATCCGTCCGGCCGCCGGGAAGAAAGACGTCGACGCCGATCTGACCGCCCAGCACTTTCAGCTGTTCGGCGGCCGCCGGGCGATAGACGTCCGCGGCGACGAGCAACGGCCTGGCGTGCTGTTTCTGCAGGTGGCGCGCCAGCTTCGCACACGTCGTCGTCTTGCCGGCGCCTTGCAAGCCGACGGCCATCACGACCGTGGGCGGACGCGACGCGCGGGAAAGCCGGCTCTGCGCGCCGCCCATCAGGGCGGTGAGCTCCTTGTGGACGACGTCGATGATCACCATCGCCGGCGTGAAGCTTTTGTGCACCTCGCGGCCGATCGCCTTTTCGCGGACGGAAGCGATGAATTCCTTGACGACCTTGAAATTGACGTCGGCTTCAAGCAGCGCCAGTCGGACGTCGCGCAACGCCTGATCGAGATCTTCTTCGGTTATCTTGCCCTTGCCGCGCAGACGGTCGAACACGCTCTGCAGCTTGCCGGTCAACCCTTCGAACGCCATCGGGCGACTCCCTCCCGTCGGTCAGTCCAACCGTTCGAGCTCCGAAAGATACGGCTCGACCGCTTCAGCGGCCGCCGGGTGCGCGCGCAGCGCTTCCCGGAGCGCGGCGATCGCCTTGCGGCGCGCCTCGTGCCTGCGCACAAGCCCGAGCTTCCGCTCGTATTCCTCCAGCGTTTTCTCCGCCCGCTTCAAATGCTCGTACACCGCCTGGCGGGAAACGCCGAGCAGTTCGGAAATCTCTCCCAGCGAGTCGTCGTCGTGATAATAGTAGGTCAAAATCGCCCGCTGTTTTTCCGTCAGAAGCGGCTCGTAAAAGTCGAACAGCAGGTTGACCCGCAGCGTTTTCTCAAGCGGTTCGCCCGCCATGCGCGCCTCCCGCCTTCGGTGCTCGGCCTGCAGTTGCCGGCCTGTTTCGCGGACCCGAACGAATGCCATCATACCGGATTTCGCGACCGGTGTCAAGTCCGCTTGCTTGACGGGCCAGACGGGCTCGTCGGGAGCGTGATGGAGATATACCCCAAATTGGGTATTTCTTCGAAAATACCTCTCTGATATAATGAACGCTGCCGGGCACCGGATATCTGGTCGCTGCGCCCCGGGGAAGACCGGCGTCGGGTGATCCCGCAACCCCTAAAGGGAAAGGAGTGAACCGAACATGTACAATTTGATGGGATTTTTGGGCGTCGGAAAAGCTTTGGCCGAACAGATCGTCAACGTGATCGACACCGTCGGATGGGGAGCCGTGGCGTTTTCGATCATCGCGACCATTCTGTCGGCCGGCAGCCTTTCGGTGGCCAGCGCCACGATCGATTTCATCATCATCACGGTAAAAGAATATATTAAGCGCAATCTGAAAGCACAAGCCATCGTCTGGTAATCCGTTCTTCTGAGGCGTGATCCGCATGCGGTCTCATGTCGTCTTATTCCGATCGCTTTTAGCCGATGCGTGGAGGCAGGATTTTTCTGCCTCCCTTCGGCGTTTGCGCACCACGTACGGTCTACGGCTTCCAGCATGGGTGCTTTGGACCGTCTCCATCGCCGCCCAAAACAGTTTGGTGGTGTGGGCCGCCATGCTGATGGAGACGTTGACCGGAACGGTGTTGTTGCCGCTGTTGCTGGCGGTTGTTTTTATGTTCAATGCCCTGCTCCCGTTGACGATGGCGCGCCAAGCCTCCGCTCGGTTGCGGGACCATCCGCTTGCGCAGCTCTGGTGGCAATCCCCGCATCCGCCGAAAACGCTGTTCGCGCTTTGGGCGGCTGCGGAAACGGCGATGTTCTGGTTGCGCGACATGATGTTCGAACTAGTCGCCGTGTACGCCCTGCTCCGTTTCGGACCCGGAGTACTCGGATCCGTGTTGCTGGCGATGTTATGGATCGCGGGCGTGTCCTTAGCTTTCTTTATGGTCCTTTACCGTTCGTTCGCAACGATGTGGACGCGGGTGGCCGCACCTGACGCGCGCGATGAAGCTTTTTATTTGGCCCGTCTCGCCGTCGTCGCAATCGCCGTCTGGTTCGTCGTCGAATCGTATTTGGCGCCTTTCCGGGATGCGCCGCTGGCCGGCAATCCGAGCGGATCGGCTCTTAAATCGGGCATCGTCTCCGCCGTCGAACGAATGCGGGCCATCGCTCTCGAACAATGGCAGGAAGTGAAATCGACGATCAAGCAATATACCGGTTCGGCCGTTACGGCGACGGTCGCCGCTTTGTTCGCCGTCGTTTGGGGCATGATTCGAAGCTTCCGCGCCGACGTGCGATGGGCGCCGCGTGCGTCGACACTGCCGCTTCACCGTAAAAACGGGGCGTTTTTTACCGTTATCCGCAGGTTGGCCGGCATCTGTTTCCCGAACGATCCATGGATTTGGCGGGACGTCGTCACGATCGCGCGTATCCGGCATCACACGCGGCTGCCGTATGTTTTGAACTGGGCGATTCCACCCGCGACGGCGTCGGTCGTTCCTTTCGCGGTCATGCTTTACCGACTGCCATCGGCCGAAATGTTCATCGTCTGCTTTTGGTTCGTGGCGGCTTTCGCGATCTTTCAAACGCTTTGGATCTGGTACGCCGCCTGTCCCGTTCTCCACTTGTCGGGAGAATTGCGGATGATCGACGCCACGCGGCTCAGTCCGCGCACAACCGTCGGAAAGCTGCTTCGGGCGAAAAACCGTTTGTTGCTGCTGCTTCAAGCTCCGTTTTTCTTATTGTTGAACGGCCTCTACATGTTGGGAGCACTGCATGTCGGCGGGCGGCAGACAGTGTGGCTCGTCGGTTGGGCGGGGCTTTGGGCGCTTTGGCTGGCGGTAACGCGCGCGTTTATCGGGCGAACGGCGTTCGGCGCCCGTTTCGACGCACCGAATTTGCTCGCCGTCCACACCGACACGATGGAGGTGCGGTGGATGCGGCAACTTTATGATTTTCCGCTGCGCCTTGCGCTGGTCGGATTGTTTTTGGCGTTCTTCTATTCGTTCTTTTTCGGGCGCCCGATGCGCGACGTCTTCCCGGACGCGACGGCAGGAGTGCTTGCGTTTTTCGTTGTGTCGCTTTATGCGTTTCGCCGCCTCCAACGAAAGCTGGAACGAACGGAGGGCAGATAATGGGCGGGAAATTCGCGTTCGCGGCGCTCGTTTTCTTCTTGTCCGCCTTGGCGGGTTTTATGTTGGAATCGCATGCCGTTCCGATTCCGCTCGAGCAGCCTGGTTACCGCTGGTCGGACTATTTCGCGCATAATCTACGGCAGTCATTGATCGTCATCGCCGCCGGAACGGCCACATACGGACTGGGCGGTTACATCCTGCTGGCGGTCAACGGATTCGCCGCGGGCGTCGGCTTACAGCTGATGATTCAAAACGGGAAGTCCGATTTGATTTGGAAGGCGTTTTTACCCCATGCGGTTTTTGAAATTCCGGCCATCTTGATTTCTTCCGTCCTTCCGTTTATGATTTGGAAGTCAGTTCTGACCTTCCGGCGAAATCGGGCGGCGGGATGCAGGCTTCTCATCCGGCGGCTTTTGCCAACGTTCGGAACGATGGTCGCGCTGTTCGCCGTCGCGGCCGTGATGGAACACGTATTTGCGGGGGGAGCGTTCTTTGCTTGAAGTTCGGCACCTTTGCTTCGCGTACGAATCTGGCCGCATGATTTTGAACGGCGCGAGTTTTGTCGCGCATCCGGGCGATTTGATCTGGCTTCAAGGCACTAACGGCAGCGGCAAAACGACGCTGCTCCGCATTCTCGCCCGCTTGCTGGAAGCCGAAGGAGAACTGGCGTTGCACGTCGGCGGGCGCGCGATCCGCGAGCGGAGCAAGTGGCTGGAGTACGTCGCCTTTTCGCCGGCGGAGCCTTATCTTTTCGAATACTTGACCGGCGCAGAAAACGTCGAGTTTTTGCGCAGTCTGTTCGCGATACCCGCCGAGTCGTTCGCGAAACGTTTCCGGGTATGGACAAAACGCTTCGGGCTGGAGGAAGCCCTGAACCGACCGGTGCAGGAATATTCGCTCGGCATGCGCCATCAGCTGTATTGGGCGGTTCTGGCCGCCCGCGACGCCGCCGTTTATTTGCTTGACGAGCCGTTTTCCGCTCTTGACGACCGGTCGAGGGAGCATTGCAAAGCATGGATGCAAGAGGCGTCGCAAAACGGCAAAATCGTTGTCCTCGTCACGCACGTCGCCGAATTCGGCATGACGGCGACCCGGACGCTGAGATTGGTCGAGGGGAAAATCGAAGAATTGCGCGCGAACGGAAAGGATGAATCGCCGTGGGGAAGTTCAAACGAGCCGTCGGCCTGACGGCCGGTGCGCTCATGATGCTGAGTGTGTTGTCCAGCATCCGGATCGGACGCGACCTTTACCTCGGGCAGTGGGCGCTCGAACGCCTCGGCCTGCCGTTCAGCAAATGGGCCGTCGCCGCCGTATTCGTCGGCTCGTGGCTGGTTTGGAAGGCCGCGATGCGAGGTGCAAACCCGCCGTGGCTGAACGCCGCCAGAGTCGCCCTGTCCCTGCTGATGGCGGCTGCGATGATTTCTTACCTCGCGGTGAAAGGGTAAAAATCGCGCCGTCGGCGACGCCGCCTTGCTCCCGCCGGCGCTCAAACGCGGAAAGCGCGCTTGAGCGCCGGCGGTTTTACTTGGCAGTTCGAGCCGACGGCAAACGGCATCAAACGTCCAGCCAATTGTTGCGGATCACTTTTCGATACCAATAGTAGCTGTCTTTCGGGATGCGCTCTAGCGTGTCGAAATCGACGAAAACGATGCCGAACCGTTTGGAATATCCTTCCGCCCACTCGAAATTGTCGAGCAGCGACCAGAGCATGTAGCCCCGGACGTCGACGCCCGACGACAGGCAGCGGTGCAGTTGGATCAGATGTTTGCGCAGATAGTCGATCCTCTTGCCGTCGCGGACGCGGCCGTCTTCCGGTTCGTGGTTGTAACAGGCGCCGTTTTCCGTGATATAGATCGGCACGCGCCCGTAGCGTTGCGTCATGTACGTCAGGACGCGGTACAGCCCTTCCGGATAAATCGGCCAGCCGATGTCGGTCCGCTCGTAGCCCTCGTCGATCTCCTCGCAGTCGAACAGCCCCTCGTTCTCCTTGTAACGGCCGACGTTGCCGGTGTAATAATTGACGCCGAGGAAATCAACCGAGCCGCGAATGACCTCGAGATCGCCGTCGGCGACGCGCGGCGCGACGCCCTTGGCGCGGAACCACTCGAGCAGAAAATCGGGATATTCGCCGCGGAACACCGGGTCGAGAAACCATTCGACGAACCATCCGGTGGCGCGCCGGCAGGCCTCGACGTCTTCCGGCCGATTGCTGTACGGTTCCACCCAGGTGACGTTGGGCACGATGCCGATCTGCCCTTCAATGCCGAGCTGCCGGAACCGCCGCACCGCCTCGGCGTGGGCGACGAGCAGATGGTGCGAAATGTCCGTCGCGAGCTGCAGATCCCGATTGCCCGGTGCGTGCACGCCGAGAAAGTTGGACAGAAACGAGACGCACCAAGGTTCGTTAATCGTCAGCCAAAAGCGGATTTTGCCGGCGAACGTCTTAAACATCAGTTCGGCGTAGTCGGCAAACGCCCTGATCGTGTCGCGGTTCGCCCAGCCGCCGCGGTCCTGAAGCGCCTGCGGCAAATCCCAGTGATACAGCGTGCAGAACGGTTCGATGCCGTTTTCGAGCAATCGATCGACAAGGCGGCGGTAGTAATCGAGTCCCTTCGGATTGACGTCGCCTACACCGGCGGGTATGACGCGCGGCCACGAAATGGAAAACCGGTAACACGTTACGCCGAGCTCCTTGAGCAGCCGGACATCTTCCTCGATGCGGTGGTACGAATCGCAGGCGACGTCGCCGTTGTCACCGTTTTTCACCTTGCCCGGCGTATGGGAAAACGTATCCCAAATCGACGGCCCTCTTCCGTCCTCGTTCCAGGCGCCCTCGATCTGATAGGCGGCCGTCGCCGTTCCCCAATGAAAACCGTCGGGAAAACGAATGATCGCCATCGGTTTGACGCTCCTCTCCCCAAAATGGTCTCCGTGATCTCAGCCGTTCTCGAACAGGCCGCGAACGAACGCCTCGGCGTCGAACGGCTCGAGATCGTCCGGTTTCTCACCCAGTCCGACCAATTTGACCGGCAAGCCAAGCTCTTCGCGGATCGCGACAGCGACGCCGCCTTTGGCCGTGCCGTCGAGCTTCGTCAGCACGATGCCGGTAACGCCCGTTTTCTCGCCGAAACGCCGCGCCTGTTCCACCGCGTTTTGCCCCGTCGTCGCATCGACGACGAGCAACACTTCGTGCGGGCCGTCCGGCACCTCGCGGCGGACGACACGCACGATTTTTTCCAGTTCTTCCATAAGATTGACCTTATTCTGCAACCGGCCCGCCGTATCGCACAACAGTACGTCGATTCCCCGATGTTTGGCCGCTTGAACGGCGTCGAACACGACGGCCGCCGGATCGGCGCCCGGCTGGTGCCGGACGATGTCGCACCCCGCGCGACGTGCCCAGATTTCCAGCTGTTCGATCGCAGCGGCGCGGAACGTGTCGCCGGCGGCCAGAAGCACGCGCTTGCCCTCGGCGACGAGTCGGCAGGCCAGCTTGCCGATCGTCGTCGTCTTGCCGACACCGTTGACGCCGACGAACAAAAACACCGTCGGCCCTTCGGCCGCAAACCGGAGCTCTGTCTCGGCGCCGTCGGACGAAAGGCGCGCGAGCAGCCGTTCCTGGAGCAGCGGGCGGAGATCCGCCGGGTCGGACAACCGGCGGCGTTCGACTTCCTGCCGCAGCTCTTCCGTCAAACGAATCGCGGTTTGAACACCGACGTCCGCAGCCAGGAGCGTTTCCTCGAGCTCCTCGAACAGCGACTCGTCGATGCGGGAACGCGAGCCGAACACCCCCAAGATCCGCTCGCGGAAGGCATCGCGCGTCTTGGAAAGGCCTAGGCGGAATTTGGCGGCCACCGTCTCCGACATCCGTTTGAACACGAACCATCCTCCTTCAGTCGCCGGTCCGCGCCGCCGTCAGAGCGGAAACGGCGGTACGGTCGCCGTCGAGGCGGACCGACACCAGTTTCGACACGCCGTCTTCTTCCATCGTGACGCCGTAAAGCACGTCCGCTTCCTCCATCGTTCCCTTGCGGTGCGTGACGACGATGAACTGCGTCTCCGCAGACCGCTCTCGCAAATATTGCGCGAACCGGACGACGTTCGCCTCGTCCAGCGCCGCTTCCACCTCGTCCAACACGCAAAAAGGAACCGGTTTGACGTGCAGGATGGCGAACAGCAGGGCGATGGCGGTCAACGCGCGCTCGCCACCCGACAGAAGTTGAAGATTCTGGAGTTTTTTCCCCGGAGGTTGCGCTACGATCTCAATGTCCGACTCCAGCGGCCGCTCGGCGTCCGCCAGACGCAGATCGGCGGTTCCGCCGCCGAACAACCGCGCGAAAACCTCGCCGAACCGTTCGCGGATGCGCTCGAACGTCGAACGAAACCGACGCGCCATCTCGTCGTCGATTTCCCGGATGACCCGATAAAGCGCCTCCTTGGCCTGCATCAGGTCGTCGCGCTGCGTTTTTAGAAATTCATAGCGTTCGGCGACGCTTCTATATTCTTCTATGGCGCCGAGATGGACGTCGCCGAGGTCGGCAATGCGCCGCCTCAAGTCGCGGACTTCCTGTTGCGCGGCCGCCGGGTCGTCGGGAACGGGATACGACTGTCTCGCCAGTTCGAATCCGATCCCGTAATCTTCAGCAAGCTTGCGAAGAGCGTTATCCAGCTCGACGTCGAGCCGGTTCAAACGGATTTCGGACTCGTGCATCGCCTTTTCGGCCTCTCGCAGGTCGGCGCGCCGCGAGTGCGTCTCATCTTCGGCTTTTTCCAGAGCGGCTTGACGTTCGGCCCGCTCCGCCCGCAGCCGTTCCGCCTCGTCGTCGAGCCGGCGCAGTTTCAAGCGAAGAATGTTCGCCCGCTCGATGCATTCCAACCGGCGGATGCCGTTTTCCTCGAGTTCTTTTTCCGACGCCGCCAGCTGGTTCCGTTCGGAAGCGAGGTCCGCTTCCAGACGGGCACATTCCCGGCGAAGGCGTTCCGTCTCCGTGTCCGCCGACGTTTTTTCGCTTTCAAGGGCGGCCCATCGGACTTTGATCGCCGTGACGCGCTCGCGCAGCTCGTCGCGACGCGATTCGGCAAGCTTACGGCCGGCTTGAGCCTCTTCGACGGCGCGGCGCAGGTATTCCTCGCGCGCCGCCAATTCACCGGCTTTCCGCAGGCCGACCTGCAGTGCGGTTTCATATCCGCTTCGCTCGCGCGCGAGTTCCTCGGATTCGCGGAGCGTGTCGAGCAACCTTTCGTTTTCCTGTCGCTCTTCCTCTCGGCGTCGGTCGCGTTCGGCGGCGAGCCGCTGCTCTTCCAACCGCAGGCGTTCCGCGACGTCGCGCAGCCGCTCAAGCTCCGACTCCGCCGAGGCGCATTCGGCGCGAATCGATTCGACGCACTTGCGGCGTTCTTCCAGCGTGCGCTCCGCCTGATCGACGGCCCGGTCGAGTTCCTCAAGTCGCCTGCGGCGCCCAAGCAGTTCCCCGGTGCGGTTCAGAAGACTGCCGCCGGTCATCGAACCGCCCGGATGCACGACGTCCCCCTCCAGCGTTACGACGCGGTAACGATATTGGAGAATGGCCGCGATGCGGTTGGCGTCTTCCAGCGTCTTGGCGACGATGACGACGCCGAGCAGATTTTCGACGATCGCCCTGTAACGCTCCGCGAACCGGACGAGCTCGGACGCGACGCCGATCCAACCCTCCGCGACCGATGCCGCTTTGCGGTCCGATTCGGACAGGCACCGTCCGCGCACGACATCGAGAGGGAGAAACGTCGCCCTGCCGGCGTTTTCCCGTTTCAGATACGCGATCGCTTCCCGCCCGTCGCGTTCGGTTTCGACGACGATGTGCTGAAGCGCCCCGCCGAGCGCCGTCTCTACCGCAACTTCCAACCCTGCGGGTACCTCGATCAGCTCGGCAACGGCCCCGTGCACGCCGCCGAGAACGCCGCGCCGCTTCGCTTTCAGCACCGAGCGCACACCCTGGGCAAATCCGTCGTAATCGTCCGCCAGTTCCCGCAAGGCATCTCGCCGAGACTTCAAGCCGTCGAGCTCTTTTTCGGCCGTCCGTAAGGCGACGTCTGCCCGCCGCAACTCTTCCCGCGACGTTTGGAGCTTGCGCGACGTCTCAACATACCGCTCCTGCAGGGCAGCAATATTCGACCGGACGCGTTCGAGTTCCCCGTCCGCGGCTTCCGCTGCGGCCGCCGCCGACTGCGCACGGGCACGGATTTCCTCCGCCTCCGAAGACAACCGCTCGATCCGTCTGGAAAGCGTTTCGATCTGCTGTTCGGCATAGCGGCATTCGTTGCGGACTTGCGCCAATTCGTTCAGAACATCGATCAGTTGCGTTTTATATTCTTCTTCAATTTCGGCCCGGCCTTCCGCTTCCGCCTCGGACAGCCGGTTTTCCGCCTCGGCCAGCTCCGCGGAGCAGTCCTTCAACCGAGCCGAAAGTTCGGCCGACCGCGCCTGCGCCGAAGCCGCTTCCGCCGCCGCCGCCCGCAGCTGTTCCTCCAGACCGGCGATGCGCAACAAACGCTCCTCACGGCCGCGCACCAGATGCTGCCCGCGCTCATCGAGGACTTCGACGGAACGCTCGGCTGCCTCGAGTTCGGCCGAAACTTCCAGGCGTTCCTTGCGGAGACGCTCCAGTTCGTCTTCCATCCGCTTCAGTTCCAGTCGGCCGGACGCAAGCCTGGCGTCGTCCCGGCCGACGGCCGCAGCAAGCTCCGCGTGCCGGACGCGCAACTGTTCGAGCCTTCCGCATTCCGACTCCCAGGCTTCGCGAAGCGTCTCGATTTGCTTGACGTATAGACCGATCTCCCGGGCCGTCAGCCGGTCGCGAAGATCTTTGTACTGCATCGCCCTGTCCGACTGTTCCTTTAGGGGGACGAGACGGCTTTCGAGTTCCGCAAGCAGGTCGGCCAGACGAAGCAAGTTTTGTTCGGTTTCGGCTAGTTTTTTTTCCGCTTCGCGTTTCCGTGCCTTGTACCTGACGATTCCCGCCGCTTCCTCGAAAACCGCTCGGCGGTCTTCCGACTTCGGGCTCAAAATTTCGTCGATGCGTCCCTGCCCGATGACCGAGTACGCCTCTTTGCCGACGCCGGTGTCCATGAACAACTCGACGATGTCTTTCAGCCGGCACGGCTGGCGGTTGATGAAATATTCGCTCTCCCCGTCGCGGTGAAGCCGCCGCGTAACCGTCACTTCGGTGAAATCAAGCGGCAACGCCCGGTCGGAATTGTCAAGCGTCAGCGACACTTCGCCGTAGTTGACCTGACGGCGCGTCTGACTTCCGCCGAAAATGACGTCCTGCATGTTGCCGCCGCGCAACGTCTTGGCGCTCTGTTCGCCGAGCACCCACCGGATCGCGTCGGATAAATTCGACTTACCGCTGCCGTTCGGCCCGACGACCGCCGTGATGCCGCGGCCGAACTCCAGTTCCGTTCTGTCCGCAAACGATTTAAAGCCCGTAAGTTCCAGTCTTTTTAAATACAAACCGCTCTCCCCCCGCCGTTCGCGAAACAAACGCCGCAACTTACACGGCGTTTTCGGCGCGGCTATTCGTGGCCGCCAGGCGGTGATGCGTCCCGGCCGGTCCCGAAAACAGAAAGCCCGAACGCTTCGAGAGCCGCCTTGGCCGCCTGCTGTTCGGATTCTTTCTTCGACCGCCCGCTTCCCGTTCCCCACGAACGGCCGCCGATCACGACTTCGGAAACGAACCGTCTGTCGTGGGGCGGTCCGCTTTCGGAGACGAGACGGTATTCCGGCGTTCCCAGGTTGAGATGCTGGGTGTGCTCTTGCAGGCGGGTCTTGAAATCCGTTACAGCCGGCTTGCCGTTGCCGTCGGCGTAAGGGAAAAACGTCTCGGCGAGAAACCCGCGGACGGCATCGAGCCCTTGGTCGAGAAACAGGGCGCCGATGAACGCTTCGAACACGTCGGCCAACAAAGCCGGCCGACGCCGTCCGCCGGTTTGTTCCTCGCCCCTGCCGAGCAGAAGAAACGCCCCGAAACCGAGCCGTTCGGCCGCTTCCGACAGGGAAGGCTCGCACACCATTTGCGCCCTTCTTCGCGTCAGTTCCCCTTCGCTTTCGCCGGGGTACCGCAGGAACAAATATTCGGCGACGGCAAGCCCGAGCACCGAGTCGCCCAAAAATTCAAGCCGCTCGTTATCCGGTCGGTCGGTCTTGTGCTCGTTGACCCACGTTGAATGGGTAAACGCCTCTTCGAGCAGCTCCGGGCGACGGAACCGAAGGTTCAAGCGTTCCTGCAGCGCGTCAAGCGGACGTTGCACTTCGTGTTTCACGCGCTTGCGATCTCCCTTCAGCTTTCGAAACGGCGGAAGACGACCGTCGCGTTGTGCCCCCCGAACCCGAACGAGTTCGACATGGCGACCCGCAGATCGGCCGCACGCGCGCGGTGGGGAACGTAGTCCAGATCGCAGGCGGGGTCGGGACGGTCGAGGTTGATCGTCGGCGGGATAACGCCTCGATACAGCGTCAGACAGGTGATGATCGCCTCGACCGCCCCAGCTGCGCCGAGCAGATGACCGGTCATCGATTTCGTGGAACTGACAGCCAGCCTGTAAGCGTGTTCCCCGAACACGCGCTTGATGGCCTGGGTTTCCGCGATATCGCCTACCGGTGTCGACGTGCCGTGGGCGTTGATGTAACCGACGTCTTCCGGCCGCACGCCGGCGTCTTCCAGCGCCCGCCGCATGCAGCGGGCCGCGCCTTCTCCGCCCGGGGACGGTTCCGTGACGTGGTGCGCGTCGGCACTCATCCCGTAACCCACCAGTTCGGCGTAAATCCGTGCGCCGCGGCCGAGCGCGTGCTCGAGCGATTCGAGGATGAGCACGCCGGCGCCCTCTCCCATGACGAAGCCGTCGCGGTCGGCGTCGAACGGCCGGCTCGCCTTTTCCGGCTCCTCGTTACGCGTCGACATGGCGCGCGCAGCACAAAACCCGGCCATGCCGATCGGACGTATCGCCGCTTCCGAGCCGCCGGCAATCATGCAGTCGGCCTCCCCGCGTTGGATCAGGCGAAACGAGTCGCCGACGGCGTGCGTGCCCGTGGCGCAGGCGGTCACCGGCGCCGTGTTCGGGCCTTTAGCCCCCGTCATGATCGACACCTGGCCGGACGCCATATTGGCGATCATCATCGGGATAAAAAACGGACTTACTTTGCGGGGGCCCTTCTCAAGCAGGGCGAGGTGCTGTTCTTCCCAGGTCGCCAGGCCGCCGATGCCCGATCCGATCACGACGCCGACGCGTTCGGGGTCGGCGTTGTCGCCGATGCGAAGCCCGGCGTCTTCCAAAGCAAGCTTCGCCGCGGCGACGGCGAACTGGACGAACCGGTCGGTGCGACGCACCTCTTTCCGGTCCATGAACGCCTCGGGATCGAAATCCTTAATTTCCGCGGCGATCTGGGTGGGAAGGGAGCTTGCGTCGAACGACTCGATCCGGGAAACGCCGGAGACCCCGGCGCACAGGTTGTTCCAGAACGTCTCCAGATCGCGGCCGAGCGACGTCACCACGCCCATCCCGGTCACGACAACCCTTCTCGTCATGCGGTTCTCACCCCAACACGGATTCCCGCCCCCGGCGCAGGAAAGAAGTCCCGTTCGGGGAAACGGGACTTGCGATCAACTGCGGGATTTTATGTACTCGACCACTTCGCCGACGGTCCGGATCTTTTCCGCGTCCTCGTCGGAAATTTCCAGGTCGAATTCGTCTTCCAGCTCCATCACAAGTTCGACGACGTCCAACGAATCGGCCCCGAGGTCGTCCCTGAACGAGGCTTCCGGCGTCACTTCCGCTTCGTCGACGCCGAGGCGGTCCACGATGATCTTTTTGACGCGTTCAAACACGTCCGACATCCGGTTCACCTCCTTCCAGTCCATTATACGGGAAGTCTCGACAAAACGCCATAGCGGCCGGCCGACGATCACATGCACATTCCGCCGTCGACGCAGATCGTCTGTCCGGTCATGTAAGACGCTTCGTCCGACGCGAGAAACCGAACGACGCGCGCAACGTCCTCGACGGAGCCGAAGCGGCCGAGCGGAATTTGCGCGAGCAGGCGCGTCTTTTGTTCGTCGGACAGTTTATCCGTCATCTCCGTCTCGATAAATCCCGGAGCGACGCAATTGACGGTGATGCCCTTGCCGGCGAGTTCGCGGGCGCACGCTTTCGTCAAGCCGATGACGCCGGCTTTGGCGGCCGCGTAATTGGCCTGGCCGGCATTGCCGATGACGCCGACAACCGATGAAATGTTGATGATACGGCCTCCACGCTGACGGAGCATGACGCGCGCAGCGGCCTTCGTGCAATGGAAGACGCCTTTGAGGTTCGTATCAAGCACCTGCTCGAATTCGTCCTCTTTCATCCGAATGAGCAGGTTGTCGCGCGTAATGCCGGCGTTGTTGACCAAAACATCCAACCTTCCGAATTCCTCGACGACACGTCGAATCATCGACTCCACTTGATCGGCGTCGGATACGTCGGCCCTTACCGTAAAGGCCCGCCGCCCGAGCGCGCGAATCGCGGCCGCTGTCTCTTCGGCGCTCTGCTCGCGGCCGACGTAGTTGACCGCCACGTCCGCTCCCGCTTCGGCCAGGGCAAGCGCGACTGCTTTGCCGATACCGCGCGAAGCGCCGGTGACGAGCGCCGCTTTGCCCATGAGCGACATGTTGCCGCTCCCCCTTTCATCGATATGAATCGATCGCCGGCTCTATCCGCTTTCGACCAGCTGATCGGACACTTTCGATAGCGCCGGCAGGCCGTCGACGGATATGACGCGGACGGCGGGAGCGATGCGGCGGATGAGGCCGGACAACACTTGTCCGGGGCCGATTTCGACGAATCGGTCGACGCCTTGGCCGACGAGCCACCGCACCGAATCCTCCCACAGCACCGGGGCGGTCACCTGGCGGACCAGTAAGTTGCGGATCGTTTCCGGCTCCGTTGCCGACTCGGCCGTGACGTTGGAGACGACGGGCACTACAGGAGGCCGGAAAGTCGTCTGTGCGACATACGCCCCGAACCGTTCCGCGGCGGGTTTCATCAAGGACGAATGAAACGGGCCGCTGACTTCAAGCAAGACGGCCCGCCGCGCCCCTGCCTCGGCGGCCCTTTCGACGACTGCCTTGACGGCCGCCGCCACGCCAGAAACGACGATTTGGCCGGGCGCGTTCACGTTGGCCGGTTCGATCGGTCCGATCTCGGCGCTAATTCTCTCGCACAGCCGGACGAGCGCTTCCCGGTCGGCGCCGAGAACGGCTGCCATCCCCCCTCTGCCGGCGGGAACCGCTTCCTCCATGCATTCCCCGCGGATCCGCACAAGCCGCACCGCATCTTCGAATGAAAGCGCTCCCGCCGCAACTAATGCGGTATATTCGCCCAGGCTATGACCGGCTACGTAATCGGGGCGGACGTCCGTTCGGACGCGGAGTGCAGAAAGAAGCGCCACGCTCGTCGTAAGCAGCGCGGGCTGCGCATTGAACGTCCGTTTCAATTCTTCCTCCGGTCCGTGGAAGATCAACTCCGAAAGCGGAAATCCGAGCGCCCGGTCGGCCGTCTCGAACACGAGGCGGGCTTCCGGAACGGCGTCGAAAACGTCTTTTCCCATCCCGACGCTCTGCGCCCCTTGGCCCGGAAACACGAACGCAAGTTTGCCCAATGCGTCCCCTCCTCTCCGCGTACGCCTTACCAGATCAACACAGAGGCCGCCCACGTCAACCCGCCGCCGAACCCGACCATGACGACGCAGTCGTTCTCGCGCACGCGTCCGGCGTCCACGGCTTCCGCCAGCGCGATCGGGATTGAGGCGGCGGAAACGTTGCCGTACCTGTCAACATTGATGGCGCATTTTTCTTCCGGCAAGCCGAGTCGTTCCAGAGCGGACCGGATGATGCGGATGTTCGCCTGGTGCGGCACGAGCAAGTCGACGTCCTCCTTGCGAAGACCGGCTTTCGCCAGTGCTTCTTCGGCGGCCTGACCCATGACGCGCACGGCGAATTTGAACACTTCCCCGCCTTCCATATGAATGTAATGTTTGCCTTCTTTGACCGTCTGCTCGCTTGCCGGCAGACGTGATCCGCCGCCGGCAAGATAAAGCAGATCGCCTCCCGATCCGTCGGCTCCCAGGACGAACGATCGAAACCCGCGCCCTTCCGGAACAGGACCGACGACTGCGGCACCGGCCCCGTCGCCGAACAAAATGCATGTCGATCGGTCGCGGTAATCGGTCACTTTCGACAGCACTTCCGCGCCTATCACGAGCACGTACTTGCCGAGTCCGGCGGAAACATAGGCGTACGCATTCGCAAGGCCGTACACGAACCCCGAACAGGCGGCCGACAGGTCGAATGCTGCGGCGCGCGTGGCGCCGAGCTTGTTCTGAACGACGCAAGCCGTCGACGGAAACGCCATATCCGGTGTAATCGTCGCCACGATGATCAGATCCAGGTCGGATGCGGAAATCCCCGCTTTCCCCAACGCCTCGCGCGCGGCGGGAAGCGCGAGATCCGACGCCGCTTCCTCATACGAAGCGATTCGCCGCTCTCGGATACCGGTCCGGGTGACAATCCATTCATCGCTCGTGTCAACCATGCGCTCCAGGTCCCGGTTCGTCAGAACACGGTCCGGCACATGTTTACCTGTTCCCAAAATGCCCACCGCCGCCGAACGCATGAGCTCACTCTCGCTTTTCCCGGAATTGTTCGGAAATCTTGCGGACAATGTCGTGACACAACGCTTCTCTTGCCTGCCGGATCGCGTTTTTGAACGCATCGGCGTCGGAAGCGCCGTGCGCCTTGATGCAGACGCCGCGCACTCCCAGCAGCGGGGCGCCTCCGGTTTCGCGGTAGTCGATTTTCCGCCTGAATTCCTGCATCCTGTGCTTCATCGCCAACGCTGCCAGTTTGGTCGTCCACGTGGCGGAAAACTGGCGCTTCATTTCCGCCAAGATGGCCAACGCCGTGCCTTCCATCGATTTAAGCATGATATTGCCGACGAAACCGTCGCACACCAGAACATCGCACTGGCCTTCCAGCACGTCGCGCGATTCGACGTTGCCTATAAACGCGACCGGCGAACGCTCCAGCAGCGAAAACGCTCGTTTCGTCAGCTCGTTGCCTTTCGTCGGTTCGGTGCCGACGTTCAATAGGCCGACCCGCGGGCGATCGATGCCGTGAACGTGCCGCCGATAAAGTGTGCCCATCACCGCGTACTGGACGAGATGTTCCGGCTCCGCGTCCATGTTGGCGCCCAAGTCGAGCGCCAAAACGCCCCGACCGTCCCATGTCGGAAGGAGAGGCGCGAGCGCAGGGCGGTCGACGCCTTCCACCCGTCCGATGACAAGCAGGCCAGTCGCCATCAGCGCGCCGGTGTTGCCGGCGGATATCATCGCATCGGCCTCACCTTCGCGAACTAAACGTCCCGCGATGACCATGGACGATTGCCGTTTCCGGCGGACGGCCCGCACCGGTTCCTCGTCGCCAGCAATCACTTCCTCTGCCGGAACGATGCGGACATTGCGCGGCCGTGCTCCGGCCAGATGCGCCTCAATAGCCTCCGGACGGCCGACCAGCAGCAATTCCAAATCCGGCCATTGTTTCGCCGCGATCAACGCGCCGCGCACCGTGATGGCAGGCGCATGGTCCCCGCCCATCGCATCAATCGCGATGCGCATCCGGCGATCCTCCCCCGCTTCTCGTTGCAAAAAGAAAAGCACTCCATCGCCGTCGATGAAGTGACTCGAACCGCCTCACACTCGGATGATTTCCCGTTTTTTGTACGTCCCACAAACCGGACAAACGCGGTGGGAAAGCTTCATTTCCCCGCAATGATCGCAACGGACCATGCCCGGCATCGAAAGTTTGTAATGCGTGCGCCGCTTGTCCCGCCGCGCTTTCGACATTTTTCGAAAAGGTACCGCCATCGTCGTTTCGCCTCCCGTCTAAAACTGTCATCCGTCCGGCCCGCCGGTCTTCCAGCGCCAGGACTTGAGCGCTTCCCATCGCGGATCGATCCGCAAACCGTCGTCCGCATCGAGATAAACGTTGCGGTTGACGCCGTCCGGCGTCAATCCTCTGCAATCTTCGCAACAAAGCGGTACGAACGGAAGGGCCAGCTGTAGAGCCTCCTCGATGTACGGGCGCAGGTCGATCCGGTCGTCGTCGACTGGCCGAAGCGTTTCGTCGTCTTCGGACCAATCGCTTTCAAGCGCGAACGATTCGGCAAACGGTACGATCATCCGCCGACAGTAGGAACAAAGGCAGCGAGCGCAGACGTATTCGACGCCCGCGACCAACGTGCCGCGCACCTCGACGACGCCGGAAACCGCCTCCGCCGTCAGCAACGCCTCGACCGGCCCGCAGCTTGCGGCGTCGCGACGCCCTTCGAACACGCCGTCGATCGGCAACTCCGCTCTCAGGTCGATCCGTTGCTTTTTGGCCGCCAATTCCCGCACATTGAGCAGCATGGCCATCACTCCGCACAAAACAAGGTTATTATATCGGCCGTCCGGAGGTTTTGTCAACCTTGGAAAGCGGTCGCCCGGACGCCGCCGCGCAGGTCTAGCGTGCTCCCGACAGGCGTAAACATGTGACGAACCATCTTCGGACAGCAAGGAGAAACGCCCATGGCCAAACTGCGGACGCTGTTTACTGCCGCGGTCTTGCTCGGCGCCGTCTTCGGCATTTTGGCCGACCCCGCCGGCGCGTTCCGTTCGTCGCTCGCCGGATTGCGCCTCTGGTGGGACGTCGTGTTTCCGGCCATGTTCCCGTTTTTGACGCTGGCCGAATTGCTGAACGCCGGCGGCATTTTGAAAGCGGCGGGCGCATGGTTCGAACCGATAACGCGGCGGATGCTCGGGCTGCCGGGAATCGGAGCCGCGGTCGTGTGGCTCGGCGTCTCGGCGGGACAGCCGGCGGCGGCAACGCTGGTCGCCAAGCTGGTCGACGAGCGACGGATCGACGGCCGCCAAGCGGAACGGTTGCTCGCAGTTTCCCATCTCGCCCATCCGGTTTTGATCGTATCTGTCGTCGGGGCGAATCTATTTCAAGACGTCCGCATCGGATGGTTGCTCGCGATCGTCCACTACACCACGGCGATCTTCACAGCCGTCTTGTTCATTCGACCGACCTTGAAGGCGGAGGTTCCAGTCGCGCGTTCACCGACGGACGGACCCCCGTCGTCTTTCGGAGCGAGGCATGCCGGACGGCTGCAAGAACGCCCGCCTTCGTTCGGACGGCTGTTGGGCGACGCCGTCGCGTCGACGGTCGCCAGACTGTTTGCCGTGGGCGGATGGATGATGTTTTTCTCCGTAACGGTCGAGATGATCCGAAAAGCCGTGTCGGCCGCCGCGGAAGTCGCATCGTGGCGTTCGGGCGATGAAGCGTCTGTCTGGATCCCCGTCTTGTTCGATCATTGCCTCGGCGCGGCAGCAGCCGCCGGCGCCGACGGGCCACTTCGATGGCAAACGGCGGTTGCGTCGTTCGCGCTGGCCTGGGGGGGATTGTCCGGCCACGCCCAGGCGTTCGCAATGGTCGCGGGACGCGGCGTGAGGTACTGGCCGTTTTCGGCCGTCAGGGCCGTGCATGCGGTACTCTCCGCCGCAACCGCCTTCGCTGTCGCCGGGCTCGTGCCGATCGGCACATACCCGGCCTCGCCGGCAAGCACCGCCGGATCGCAGCATGTCGACCGGTTTCGGCCCAACGCAAGCGACATCAGCGTCTGGAGCGAAATCCCCGATATGCTCGTCGCATCGCTTATCACCGCGGCCCTGATTGCGACGGCAGCCTTGACCGCTCGGGCGAACTTCCGCCCGCGCTGAACTTGGCGCGGAGAGCCGTTTCGACTTCCTCCGGAACAAGTCCTGCGATCGAGCCGTTCAGCCGCGCGACCTCGCGGATGATGCTTGAACTGAGAAACGAATATTTCGGGCTCGTCATCATGAAAAATGTCTCGATCCGATCGTCCAGACGATGGTTGATGGACGCCATCTGCAGTTCGTATTCGAAATCGGAAACCGCGCGCAATCCTTTGATGATGACTTTCGCGCCTTTCGAACGCGCGTAGTCGACGAGCAGGCCGTCGAAATGATCGATCTCCACGTTCGGAAGGTCGCGCGTGACCGAGCGCAACAGCTCCACTCGCTCCGCGACCGAAAAAAGGGGGGTTTTTGCCGCGTTCGCGCCGACGGCGACGATCAACCGTCCGAACACGTTGGCGGCCCTTCGGATAATGTCGAGATGTCCGTTCGTCACCGGATCGAAACTGCCGGGGTAAACCGCCGTCGTCTTGCCGTCGTTTTCGCCTTTCACCGACTTGTCGCCCCTTCCGCTTCGTCGGATTGCGTCCCATAGGAGCCGATACCCTCGGTCGTTCGGGCGTTTTCGGCGCGCCGCACATAGATTGTCAGAGCCGTATCACCATATTGCAGACGTCTGACCGCCGACAGACTTCCGACCTCCGCCGGCGTTATGTCGGTCGACGCGTGTTCCGCGACGATCTTCGCGCCAGGCGAAAGAAGGCGTCCTTTTTCCAACTCCGCGAGCACGGCCGCGATCAGTTGAAGCCGATACGGAGGATCCACAAACACAAGGTCGAATTCGGCGCCGCGTCCGGCCAGCGCTCGAACGGCGCGGAAAGCATCGTTGCGGTAAACTTCCGCGCGCGATTCCAGCTTCGCGGCGCGCAGATTTTGCCGGATGACGTCGACGGAACGCGGATCGCAATCGACGAACACGCATCGTTCGACGCCCCGGCTGAGGGCCTCGATTCCGAGACTCCCCGTTCCGGCGAACAGATCGAGCGCTCGACCTCCGGCAAAATACGGACCGATGACGTTAAACAGCGACTCTTTTACGCGGTCGGCCGTCGGGCGGGTCGTCGTTCCCGGCACCGAACGAAGCCGAACGCCGCGTGCCGAACCCGAAATGACGCGCATGATTTCCCTCTTGCCGCCCGATGCGGATATCAACGTTATCGTATCACAAACCGACGGGGTTGAAAACGAAAAAATTTTTTGCCTGGACGTATATCCGGGCAAAATACGGGCAATGCTGATAATGCAACGCGAGAGCGTTGCGAAAACCGCGGACAAGGCTTACGTTTCCCCATAAGCTCTTCGTCCGGTTTCTCCTCTCCCATGCGGGGCTCGCGTTGAACGCGGGCCCCGAAACATGTTCGCGCTCGCCGTCTGCGCGGATGACGCCATTTTGCTGCAAACGACGCCCGTCCGGTCCCACCCGATCAGCTTCCGTTCACTCGAACAGGTTTAAACCATTTTATTGAATTCCTTTCTTAATCTTTTAATAATTCTCTTTTCTAGCCTTGAAATGTAAGATTGAGAGATACCGAGCATGTCCGCCACGTCTTTTTGCGTTTTTTCCTCCCCGTCATACAGCCCGAATCTCAGCTCCATAATCATCCGTTCCCGTTCCGACAACTTGTCGAGCGCGCTCTGAAGCAGCTCGCGGTCGACTTCCACCTCGATGTTGCGGTAAATCGTGTCGCTCTCGGTACCAAGCACGTCGGACAAAAGCAGTTCGTTGCCGTCCCAATCGGTATTGAGCGGCTCATCGAACGAGACTTCGGTACGCAGCTTGCTGTTGCGCCGCAGGTACATCAAAATTTCGTTTTCAATGCAGCGCGAGGCATACGTGGCCAGTTTGATCTTTTTCTCCGGGTCGAACGTGTTGACCGCCTTGATCAGGCCGATCGTGCCGATGGAAATCAAATCTTCGATTGGGATGCCCGTGTTTTCGAACTTGCGGGCGATATAAACGACGAGGCGCAAATTGCGCTCGATCAGCATCGATCGGACCGCTGCGTCGCCGCTTGGAAGCCGTTCTAGCAAATATTCCTCCTCTTCTTTCGTCAGCGGGGGCGGCAATGCATCGTGCCCCCCGATATAATAAACTTCCTCCGCGCGCCATCCCAACCGCAAAAGCAGGCGAACGAACTGAAGACGGGCGCGGACTTTCCAGTGTGTCAACATACGGCCGATCCCTCCTTGACGATGTCGATCATGGCCGGATGGAGAACGGCTTGATACATTTCGTCTGACGACAGCTGGCCTTCGTCAAGCCCAACCAGCACGTCAGCGATTTCCCACCGTTGGCCGCCCCATTGCACCTCGACCGCGTCCGGTCGGAAAGCCGGCATCAGTCGAAAATCGCGATTCAACCCACGATAGGGGACGAGCCGGAACCGGTCGCGCAACACCGCGGGAAGCCGATCGGGATCGCGCAACAAGGCGGCCCACGCTTCGCCGGTTTCGTCACGACGACACGCCAGCGGAAACCATTCCGACAAAGCCCGGGCCTCAACGATCATCACCGGCGAACGTGTAAACGGGTCGTACAACCTATTGCCGGTGTCGATCAATCCGCGCAGCGACACCGTCGTCTCGCCGATCCTCACCTGAACGGTCGCCAGTGCGTCCGCGACCAAGGAACGCTCGCGGATGTCCCGCATACCGCTCCGGTATAGCCAGATCGCGACCGCGACTCCCGCTGCCAACATTCCTGCTCCCGCCGGCGGACCGGCATTTCCTCCCAAGCCGGCATCAAAACCGTCGGACGCCGAAAGCGACTGAAGGCCGTAAACTGCGCCGCCCATCGCAAAACAGACCAAACCGAACGCAGCCCAGTTACGGGCGAAGCGCCGGGCATCCGAAAATCCGAACGCCGCCAGCACAAGAACGGCCGAAGCCGCGCTCACGGCGGCAGGATGGGACAGCGCCAGCGGCATGTCCGGCCAACAGGCCAAAACGCCGTAACCGCCGCCGACCGCCGCTGCCGTCGCGATTCTTGCAACGCGCGCGCGAATCCGCGCAGCCTTGGCGACTGCCAGCAACGCTAGAAAATCTGCGATTCCGTTGACGACGAAAACGACGTCGACATAGACGGCGTCCACCGTTTCTGATCCGCCTCCGCACACGGTCCGATCCCAGTATAGTTCAATCCTATTCCGGAACTTGCCGAACCTTGTCGCAGGCCGCCCAAAATTTTTCGAGGCGCTCGGAGACAAAAGAAAAACGGCCGCCGTTCAAGCGACGGCAGCCGCAGGCTCGAATCATCGCACGCGGAATCATTTGTCGAACGGGTTTTTGTTGCGATTGCGGATAAACGCCGGAATGTCAAGCTGGTCCGGCGTAATCGACTGGCCGAACGGCCGAAGCGGCGGGCGCACGTCTTCCTGAGGGCCAGGCGCAGCGCCTTTGCGGGCCTGCGGCGCTGGCTTCGGTTCGAATCCCGTGGCGATGACGGTCACGATAATTTCGTCGTTCAGATTTTCGTCGATGATGGCGCCGAAAATCATGTTGACGTCCGGGTCCGAATGTGCGATGACGATGTCGGCCGCTTCGTTGACCTCGTACAGGCTCAGGTTGACGCCGCCCGTTATGTTCATCAGGATGCCTCGCGCCCCCTCGATCGACGTCTCAAGAAGCGGACTCATGATCGCTCGCTTGGCCGCTTCCGCTGCGCGGTTTTCTCCCGACGCGACGCCGACGCCCATCAGCGCGGAACCGCGCTCCGACATGATCGTTTTGACGTCGGCGAAATCGAGGTTGATCAACCCGGGCCGCTGAATCAGGTCCGAAATCCCCTGTACGCCCTGGCGCAACACATTGTCGGCGTGGCGGAACGCTTCGATCATCGGCGTCTTCTTGTCGACGATCTCAAGCAGCCTGTCGTTCGGAATGACGATCAAGGTATCGACTTTCTCGCGCAGCGCGGCAATACCCTGTTCCGCCTGGCGGGCGCGCTTCGGCCCCTCGAAGGTAAAGGGCCGCGTCACGACCGCCACGGTCAGCGCGCCGCATTCTTTAGCGATCTCCGCGATGACCGGCGCCGCACCGGTACCCGTCCCGCCGCCCATCCCCGCCGTTACGAACACCATATCCGCCCCTTTCAGCGCATTCATCAGCGCTTCTCGGGATTCTTCGGCGGCTTTCTTGCCGATTTCCGGATTGGCGCCTGCACCGAGGCCGCGCGTCAGCTTCTCGCCGAGCTGCAGCTTGGTTTCGGCCATCGAATTTTGAAGCGCCTGCGCGTCGGTGTTCGCCGTAATGAACTCCACACCGGTGACGCCGGATGCGATCATCCGGTTGACGGCGTTGCCGCCGCCGCCGCCGACCCCGATCACCTTGATCCGGGCAAGCGGTTCCGTCTCCAAATCCAGTTCTACCATCATTGGCGATCTCCCCTAAATGTAATCGCTGATCCAGTTTTTGAACCGTTCCAGCACGCCCGGCTTTGAAGCGGCGGTCTGCTGCCTCGACGACTTTCTCGAAAAAACCGGGCGTTTGGACGTCGAAAGCGGCGAACGCGGCCGGACGAACCCGGCGACGTACCGGATGATACCGACGCCTCCGGTGTATGATGGGTCGCGCACGCCGACATAATCGGGCATCGCAATGCGGACGCTCGCGCCGAGCTCTCGACCGGCCGCCGCCAGCATGCCCGGCAACGAGACGGCTCCGCCCGTCAAGACGAACCCTCCGGGAGGATCCTGAACGCCGAGACGCCGAACCTCTTGGGCGATCAACTGAAACATTTCCAGAACACGCGGTTCGATGATATGCGCGAGTTCGACCTGACTGTATTCGTTCTCCAGATCGTCGCCGATTCTCGCAGCCTTGAACAGCTGCTTGCCGTCGGCAAGCTCGACGAGCGCACAACCGTATTTCAGCTTGATTTTTTCTGCGACGTCCTTGCGTGTTTTCAGACCGTAGGCGATGTCGCTCGTAATCAGATCGCCGCCGACCGGCAACGTCGAGGTTGCCGCCAAATGGCCTTCCTCGAAGACGGAAATCGTCGTCGTGCCGGCCCCGATGTCGACCAGAACGACGCCGACGGTCTTCTCATCCCGCGACAACGCCAACTGTCCCTCCGCAAGCGGCGTCAACACGAGCCCCGCCACATGCACGCCCGCTCGCTCCACGCAACGTACCAAATTATGTATCGCCGTCTTTGCGCCGGTCACCAGCGTCGCCTCGACCTCAAGGCGGACGCCGATCATGCCTCGCGGGTCCTGAATGCCGTCGAGCCCGTCCACCAAATATTGCCTCGGCACGATGCCGACGATTTCCCGTTCGGGCGGAAGAGCCACCACCTTGGCCGCCTGAAGGACGCGCTCGACGTCTTCCTCACCGATTTCCCGGTCTTCGTTCGAGACCGCGACGACGCCTTTCGACGAAAGAAGTGCGATGTGATGCCCCGTGATGCCGACATAGACGTCCGCGATCCCGACGCCGATCATCCGTTCGGCGTGTTCGATCGCCTGCCGGATCGATTTGACCGTCAGGTCGATGTCGACGATCGAACCTTTGCGTATCCCTTCCGAATCCGCCGTTCCCACGCCGACGATGTTCAACGTTCCGTTGCCGATTTCACCGATAATGGCGCGTACTTTCGACGTGCCGACGTCAAGACCGACGACGATCTCGTTTCCGCTCAAACGGTGGCACCTCCCAATCCTGCCTCTAGGCGGAACGGCACTTCCCTGTTAATCATTAATTCTATCACATGCTCATTGCGCTTGCACAGAGGCCGGCTCTTCGGGCGAAAAATAAGCTTGGTCGCCTACGATCGAGAAAATACCGCGCCGTTCGCGGTTTTGCTGCCGGTCGAGCTCCGACTGGCGATGGATCATTTCATTCAAAAGCGCGATTTTTTCGTGCAAATCCTCGATGCGCGCCAACACTTCATAGCGCGACCGCGTATAAATGCGGATGCGGTCTTCGAAAAACGGCAGCGGATCCGGGCGAATTTCGGAGAAATCCGCAAGAAGCCCCGATGGAATCCGCGCCAGACGTTCGCAAAGCCGACGTTTCAACTCCGGCGCCCTTTCCCATCCGGTCAGAATCGGGCGATCGGGAACTTCATTTCCTGCAGGCACCGACGCCGCGTTTTCCAACACCGCCATCAACGTCCCGTCTTCTTTGATTTCGTAGGCGACTTTCGGATATTCGTCAACGACGATGCGGACCTCCCCCGGAAACCGTCGGATCACCCGGACTTCACGCACCGAGGGGAACGCGGAAGCAATACGGTTTTCCGCTGCGCGGGCGCGGAACCCGAAAAAAAAGTCGCCTTCGGAAACGCCCGAAGCCCGCCGGATGTCGGCCGGATCGGTCCACCGGGCGCCGACGACGTCGATCCGACCGACTTTGCTGACGGGAGACTGAAAAAACAGCCCGACGAATATAATAGTGAAAAAAAGCAACACCAGCCGGGTCGCGCGCCGAAACGCGCCGGAACGCCGCCTTTCCGACCGCACGGGCGAAAGCCACCTCCGCTTTCAAACATTCAGCGATTCGGCCGCTTGGACATACCGTTGGATTTTCGCGCCGAGACCGGCCAACACCCGCTCGATGCGGTCGTACCCGCGATCGATATGGTGAATCTGTTCGACCGACGTCCGGCCGTCGGCCGCAAGCCCGGCGATGACGAGCGCGGCACCGGCCCGCAGATCGGTCGCTTCAACCGTCGCTCCGTGCAGCCGCGGTACGCCGCGAATGAAAGCGCTGCTTCCATCGACGCGGATGTCGGCGCCCATTCGGCATAATTCGTGGACGTGCCGGAACCGGCCGTTGAAGACCGTTTCCTTGATGATGCTTACGCCGTCCGCCGAAGCCAAAAGCGCCATCATCTGCGCCTGCAGGTCGGTCGGAAAACCGGGGTGAGGGGCGGTGACAATCCGCTCCACCGCTATCGGTCGAGACGGACAGCGGACTTGCATCCTATCGTTCTCGATTTCGACCTGAACTCCTGCAAGCCGGAGCGCATGGACAACCGACGTCAAATGCCCCGGCGTAACGCCTTCCAGCTCGATGTCTCCCCGCGTGGCGGCGGCCGCGATCATCAGCGTACCGGCGACGATCCGGTCGGGAATGACCGCATAAACGGCGCCGGCCCCGGGATTGAGCCGCTTCAAACCGTCGACGGTGATCGTGTCCGTGCCTGCGCCGACGACGCGTGCGCCCATTGCGTTCAGGAAATTTTGCAGATCCTGAATTTCCGGTTCGCGCGCGGCGCCCACGATCGTCGTCCTGCCTTCGGCCAGAACGGCGGCCATCATGATGTTTTCCGTCGCGCCGACGCTCGGATAGTCCAGTGCGATGTCGGCGCCGACGAGCTTTTTCGCGCGACAGACGATTTTGCCGCCTTTCTGCTCGATCTCAGCTCCGAGCGCGCGCAATCCTTGCAGATGAAGGTCGATTTTTCTTTCTCCGATCGCACAACCGCCGGGCGGGTACACGTGAACCTCGCCGAACTTCGCCAACAGCGGACCCATCAGAAAAATCGAAGAACGCATGCGGCTCATCAGCGTTTCCGGAATCTCGAACGATTTCAGTGAGCCGGCGTTGACCGTCACCGCATCCTTCTCCATCTCCGTGCGGCAACCGAGCTCCCGCAAGATCGAAAGCATCGTCCGGATGTCCAGAAGATCGGGTACGTTGCGGATCACGACGGGACCGTCGATGAGTAGACTAGCGGCCATAATCGGCAACGCCGCGTTCTTTGCGCCGTGAACCCGTACTTTTCCGGCCAGCGGATAACCGCCGTCGATCAACAGCTTCTCCAATATCCCACCTCCGCGCTCAGCGCTCGCCCACCACGACGATTTCCGGAACCAGCTCGATTCCGAACGCGTCGTACACCCTTGACCGGATCAGGTCCATGAGCGTCAGCACGTCGCGGGCCGTCGCATCGCCAGTGTTAACGATGAAATTGGCATGCAGCGGTGAAATTTGCGCGCCGCCGACGCGAAATCCTTTCAGTCCCGCCTTTTCGATCAGCTCGGCCGCGTGCGCATCCGGCGGGTTGCGGAACGTGCTGCCGGCGCACGCCGAGGTAAACGGCTGGGTCCGCAACCGGCGCTCGCGGTAAGCAGTCATGCGCGCCTCGATCTCGCGGCGGTCGTCGGGTCCCAGGCGAAACACGACCTCCGTCACGATCGCCGGTTCGCGGTGCAACCGCGAATGACGGTAGCCGAATTCCAATTCCGCGCCGCTCCATTCCGCCCATACGCCGGCCGGCGTCAACACTTCCGCTTTTTCGACGACTTTCGACATATCGGACCCGTGTGCGCCCGCGTTCATAAATACCGCGCCGCCGACGGTGCCCGGTATGCCGGAAGCGAACTCGAGCCCGGACAGCCCGCGCTTAGCCGCCACAACCGCCAGTTTGATGAGCGAAACCGCTCCGCCGGCTGTCACGCGGACGCCGTCAAACCGGACGCGCGCCAATCCATCGCCCAGCTTGACGACAACGCCGCGCACGCCTTTGTCGGTCACCAGCACGTTGGATCCGCGCCCGAGCACCAACCAAGGAACTCCGGCATCGCGCAGGACGGCGACCGTCTCCGCCAGTTCCCGCTTGTCGTGCGGCACGACCAATAGATCGGCCGGCCCACCGATTTTCCATGTCGTATGGAGAGCGAGCGGTTCGTCCAGTCGAATGTCCGACACGCCCCGTGCGCGAAGTTCGGCCGCAACCCGCCGCATCGGCCGCGTTCCTCCTTTCGTGGGCGTGCCGTCCGCCGGTCCGTTACAATGTATCGTATGCCGGAGGACGGCAAAGGTGACAGCCGCCTAGCGGCCGGCATCCGCCCGTCTGGATTCGACGATCTTTCGGATCAGCTCCAGAATCCGTTCCGAACCGTCCGGTCGGCTTCCGGCCATCCGGGCGACAAACGCGTCGCGCTGTTCGTACAGCCGGACCGCTTCCGCAAGCAGCCTGCCGCCGTCCAGCTCTTCTTCCAGGACTACCCGGGCGAATCCGCGCCGAGCGAACGAGTCGGCATTGAGCAGCTGGTCGCCGCGGCTTGCGCGTTTGCCAAGCGGTACGAGCAACATCGGTTTGCGCAGCGCCAAAAATTCATGGATCGACGTCGATCCCGCGCGCGAGACGACGATGTCCGCCGCGGCCAACAGATGCGGCAGTTCGTCGGCCGCAAAAGCAAACTGTCGATAACCGTCGCGACGGTCGAGCACCGGGTCGACGTTGCCTTCGCCGCAAATATGAATGACGCAAAACCGCTGCAACCAGTCGTCGAGTCGGCTTCGCACCGCCGCGTTGATCGACTTGGACCCCTGGCTTCCGCCCATAACGAGCACAACCGGTCGATCCGGGGGAAATCCGCACAGCGAACGCCCGACATCCGCCTTACCTGCGAACAACTCCTCGCGCACCGGCAAACCCGTCCACACCGCCTTACGCCCGATCCGGCCGGCCGTTTCGGGAAACGTGACGCAAACGAAACGGGCAAACGGCGCGGACAGCCGGTTGGCCAATCCCGGCGTCACGTCGGATTCGTGAACGACAACAGGAATGCCGAGCAGCCACGCCGCCCACACGACCGGCACCGCTACATAACCGCCTTTGGAAAAAACAAGATCCGGACGCAACCGTCGCAGCGCGGCGAACGCGTCCGCTACTCCTTTGACGACGCGAAACGGGTCTTTCGCGTTGTTCCAGTCGAAATACCGGCGCCATTTTCCAGTCGAAATCGAAAAATAAGAAACACCGAGCGATTCCGCCAGGCGACGCTCGATGCCGGAAGACGACCCGATGTACGCGACGTTCCATCCCTCGCGCCGCAATCGGGCGATCAGCGCGAGGTTGGGCGTCGCGTGTCCCGCCGTTCCTCCGCCGGTAAACACGATCGTGCGCACCGAAGGTCCCCTCACCTTGCGTGCCTCGAGATGTTCAAAAGCACTCCGATCGCCGTCAACACGAGCGTCAGCGAGGACCCGCCGTAGCTGACCAACGGCAGCGTGATGCCCGTGACCGGCAGCAGTCCGATGACGACGCCGATGTTGATGATCACCTGCACGGCCACCATGCCGACAAGCCCTGTCGCCAGCAGACCGCCGAAAGCATCCGGCGCCATCATCGCCGCCCGCATTCCTCTCCACACGAAGACCAGAAACAACGCAATCAGCGCCGCCCCTCCCAAAAACCCAAGCTCTTCCGCCAAAATTGAAAAAATAAAGTCGGTCTGCGGCTCCGGCAAGTAACTATGTTTTTGCAGGCTGTTTCCGTAGCCAAGTCCAAAGAGGCCGCCGGGGCCGATTGCGTAAAGCGACTGAATCGCCTGGTAACCGGCCCCGAGCGGGTCGGACCAGGGATCCAGGAAAGCGACAATTCGGCGCAACCGGTACGGAGCGGCGGCGATCAACGCGGCCAATCCGGCGAGGCCGACGCCGGCGAGGGCGGCGAGATGGGCGAACCGGGCGCCCGCCGCAAAAACCATCATGAGCGAGGCCGCCACGAGCACCGCGCCGGTGCCGAAATCCGGCTGCAGCATGATCAGCCCGAACGCGGCTGCAATCAGGGCCAGCGGAGGCAGCAATCCCCGGAAAAACCGTCGAAGCTCCCGGCCGCGTTCGGACAGATGCCGTGCCAGAAAGACAATCAGCCCGAACTTCATAAACTCGGAAGGCTGAATGCCGAACGACCCGATGCCGAGCCAGCTCCGTGCGCCGCCGCGCACGTCGCCGATGCCGGGAATGAGTACGACGACGAGAAGGGCGAAACAAACGGCCAACAAAACATGCGCGTACCGATGCCATGCCCGGTATTCCACCCGCATGGCCGCCTGCATCGCCAATACGCCGAGCGCAGCAAAGATCGCCTGCCTTTTGACGTAATAAAACGAATCGCCGAACTCGTGAAAGGCAAGCGCCGAGCTGGCGCTGTACACCATCGCGACGCCGAGTGCCAAAATCGCCAGCGCCGCGGCCGCAAGCCATGCGTCCGGCATCGGACGAACCGCCGTTTTCGCGTCGCCCATCGGCCGCACCTCCCGTACGTCTTTCGGGCGTCATCGCTTCGCCGCCCGTTCCGCCAACTCCGACACCGCCTGCTTGAACAGTCTCCCGCGTTCCTCATAAGATGCGAACATGTCCCAGCTCGCGCAAGCAGGCGACAGGACGACCGCATCGCCCGGCCGCGCGATTCGGCTGGCGGCCAGGACCGCTTCGCGCATCGCCTCGACAGGATCGCGCCGCTCGATCACGACGACGTCGCGCACGCCGGCTTCCCGGGCGCGCCGACCGATGCGTTCCCCGGTCTCCCCGAGCGCGACGACGCCGCGCGCCTTTTCGGCCAACACGGGAACAAGATCGGAGAAATCCGCGCCGCGGTCCTGGCCACCGACGATCAGGACGACGGGGCGGCCGAACCCTTCGAGGACGCGAAGCGTCGCGGTGCTGTTGGTCGCCTTTGAATTGTTGTAGTACGTCACGCCGCCGAGCTCTGCCACCCGCTCCATGCGGTGTTCCACGCCGCGAAACGTCCTCAGCGCGCGCCGGACGGCGTCGGGATCGGCACCAGCCGCCATCGCGGCACACGCGGCTGCTGCGGCGTTCTCTGCGTTGTAGCAGCCCGGTACGCCGAGTTCGGCGACGGGAACAAGCGGAATTTCATTGCCTTCGCCGTCGCGGTAGACGAGCGCGTCGACATCGATGAACACTCCGCGCTCGACAGGCCCCGATGCCGAAAAATACATGACGCGGGCGCGGAGCCTAGGCGCCAGCCGCCGGCACACGGCGTCGTCCGCGTTCAGCACGGCGACGTCCGCGTCGCTCTGGTTCGCGAAGAGTTTCGCTTTGGAGGCGATATAATCGTCCATCGAGCCGTGATAATCGAGATGCGTCTCGGTGATATTGAGCAATACCGCCACTTTCGGCCGAAACCGCACGGTGCCTTTCAGCTGAAAACTGCTCAATTCGGCGACGACCCAGCCGTCTTCCCCGACGCTTCCGACGACGTCGCACAGCGGTGTGCCGATGTTGCCGGCGACGACGACGCGGATTCCCGATTCCTCCAGCATACGCCCGATCCAGGCGGTCGTGGTCGTTTTGCCGTTGGAACCGGTGACGCCGATGATCGGAGCCCGGCACAGCCAGTACGCCACCTCGACTTCGGTCACAATTTCAATGCCGAGCGCAGCCACCCGCTCGATCGGATCGGCGCTGTAAGGGATACCGGGATTTTTGACGACGAGCGCGGTGTCGGGACCGATCAATTCCGGCGGATGCCCGCCGCAGACGACCTGTACCCCTAACCTTTCCAATTCTTCTGCTTCCGGACATTGCTCGCGCGGCTTCCGATCGCTGGCGACGACCTCGGCGCCGAAGGAACGGAAGAGTCTGGCGGCGGCCGCCCCGCTTTTCGCAAGTCCGAGTACGACCACTTTCCGTCCGGCATATCGGGCAGGATGTTCCATCAGTCGCAAAACTCCCTTCACCGGAACGAAACGGCGAGGCCCAACGCCGCGCACGCAAGACCAAGGGCCCAGAACGCGACGACGACCTGCCATTCCGACCATCCCGACAGTTCGAAATGATGATGAAGAGGGCTCATTTTGAAGATGCGTTTTCCCCTCGTCTTAAACGAAACGACCTGCAGGACGACCGACAGCATTTCGACCACGAACACTCCGCCGACGAGAAGCGAGAGCAATTCCGCCTTCAACAGCGCCGCCGACGCGACGAACCCGCCGCCGACGCCGAGCGAACCGACGTCTCCCATAAACATTTTGGCCGGATGGGCGTTGAAGACGAGAAAACCCAACAGCGCGCCGACCATCGCGGCCGCAAACACGGCGTTCACCGGTTCGGACCGCAAAAGCGCCAGCACGACGAACGCGCCGAACGCGACGGACGCAAGACCGGCCAGAAGGCCGTCGACCCCGTCGGCGAAATTGATCGCGTTGGACATTCCCAAAAAAAGGAAGATGAGAAACGGCGCATAGAGCCACCATCCGCCGTCGACGGAAATCGACGTCATCGGCACGGCGATCGAAGTATCGTGTCCGAGCCTGGCCAGCATGATGCAGACCGCAGCGGCCGCAAGGAGCTGTCCGAACAGTTTTTGCCGCGCGGTCAGACCGAGCGAACGTCGGAACAGAATTTTCAGGTAATCGTCCAGAAATCCGACCAGGCCGAACCCGAACGCCGCGACCAGGAGCACCGCCAGCTCCGGCGAATTTCCCGCAAACCGTAAAGCCGACACGGCTGCGGCCAGCAAGATGACGATGCCGCCCATCGTCGGCGTTCCTTTCTTTTTCAGATGGGTCTGCGGTCCTTCAGACCGGACGTGCTGGCCGAATTTCAGGCGCCGCAACACCGGAATAGCAAGCGGCGACATGGCGACCGCGAGCAAAAACGCCGCCGCCATTGCGACCGTGACCGTTTTCACTTCCACTGTCCCTGCCTCCATGCCGATCTGTCGTTCGCCGTCAGTCGCGGCCCGGCCATCGCCGCAACACTTCCACCACCTGCTCCAGGCGCATGGCGCGCGAGCCTTTGACGAGCACGACATCGCCGGGATCGACGACCGCAAGCAAATCGTCGATCAGTTTCGCACAATCGTAATAAGCCCGAACGAGTTGATCGGGGTACCGCCGTTTCGCTTCTTCAGCGGCCAGTGCCGCCAACTCCCCGACCGTAAAGACGCCCTGGACGACATCCGGAGAAAAGCGGCGGCCGATTTCGCGATGATATCGTTCTTCCTCCGGGCCGAGTTCCAGCATGTCGCCGAAAACGACGAACTTCCGACTGAAACCGCGCAGCTCGGCCAGCAAGTCGAGCGCCGCATGCATCGACGTCGGGTTTGCGTTGTAAGCGTCGTCGAGGATCGTGAGACCGGATGCGCCGCGAACGAGCGTCGTCCGCATGCCCGTCAGCTCCGCATGGCGCAATCCGCGCGCCGCATCGGCGTCCGAGACGCCGAGCCACTTGCCGACGGCCAGCGCGGCCAGAGCATTCCGCACGTGATGGCGGCCAGGCAACGGAACATAAAAATGCGGGCTGCCCGCCCAGTTGCCGACGAAGTGCGTGCCGGCCGTCTCCTGCATCAGCGCGATCGGAAACAGATCGCACGATCCGTCCGCCGACTCGCCGAACCGGATGCTTACCATACCGGACGGTCGGGGCGCTTCAGCGAGCAAGCGCCGAATCAGCGGTTCATCGCCGGGATAGACGAACAGGCCGTCCTCCCTTAGTCCTTCTAGGATCTCCAGCTTTGCCCTGGCGATCGCCTCGCGGCTGCCCAGTCGCTCCAGGTGCGCCTCGCCGATGCAAGTGATGACGGCGACGTCGGGACGCGCGATTTTCGACAATTCGGCGATTTCGCCGCGGGCGCGCATGCCCATTTCCAGCACGGCCACCTCCGTCGTCTCTTCCAACGCCAGTACGGACAGCGGCAGGCCGATGTGCGAATTCTGGTTTTCCCGCGTCTTCTGCACCCGGTATGTCGTGCCGAGAACGGCGGCGATCATGTCCTTCGTCGTCGTCTTGCCGTTGGAACCGGTGACGCCGACGACGCGGATCTGCAATTCGCGGCGGTAGGCCGCTGCCAGCCGCATCAACGCTGTCTGCGCGTCGTCGATCAAGACGGCCGGCGCCCCGTCGGGCGGCTCGCCGTGATCGGTCTGCCAGCAAAACGCGGCGGCTCCCTTGCGGATCGCCTCCGGCACGAACGAATGACCGTCATGACTCGTGCCGACAAACGGAATAAAGAGATTGCCCGGCGCGATCGTGCGGGAATCGATCGATACACCGGCGACAGGCGTGTCGGCGTTCGCTTCCTCGGCCAGCCTACCGCCGCTCATCTCGGCAATCTGTCGCAATGTGCGACGGATCATCCGTCTCACTCCCTTACGGGCCTATCGCCTCTTCCCTTCCTACAGGCGCGGATCGCTTCCCGAGCGACCGCCCGGTCGTCGAACGGATAAGTCGCGTTTCCGACAATCTGGTAGGTTTCGTGTCCTTTGCCCGCAATCAATACTACATCGTTCGGGCTTGCCATTTCAATCGCTTTTTCGATCGCCCGGCGGCGGTCCGCGATCAAGGCGTACCGGTCCGCAGGATAACCGGATTCCGCCAAGCCGACCTCGATGTCGCGCATGATCGCTTCCGGATCCTCGCTGCGCGGATTGTCCGACGTCACCCACACATAATCGCAGTATTTCGCCGCCGCCTTGCCCATGAGCGGTCGTTTCGCGCGGTCGCGGTCGCCGCCCGCGCCGAACACGACGATCAGGCGCCCTTTCGTAAACGCGCGTAGCGTGCTCAGCGCATTTTCCAGGCCGTCCGGCGTATGGGCGTAATCGACGACGACGGAAAAAGGCTGGCCTTCGTCCACCGTCTCCATCCGACCCTCGACCGGGCCGAACCGTTCCAGTTCGTCGCGCGCGCGTTCCAGCGTCACGCCTTCGGGCAATGCCGCGGCGACGGCGGCCAACGCATTGTAGACGTTGAACATGCCGACGAGTTTCGTTCGAAACCGGACGGTCTTGCCGAACGCCGTGACGCTGAAAGTCGCCCCCTCGGCGGACAGCGCGACGTCGGAAGCACGCACGTCGCACGGCGACTTGACGCCGTACGTGATCACCTCCGCGGCGGTCAGCTCGCGAAAAAACGCGCTCGCCGGATCGTCGGCGTTCAGGACCGCGAATTTGCGTTCCGATTCATCGCTCCAGACCGCATTGCCGAGACGGGCGAACAGCAGTCCCTTCGCCGTCCGGTACGCTTCCATCGTGCCGTGGTAATCCAGGTGGTCCTGCGTTAAATTCGTGAAAACGGCCGTACGGATCTCGCAGCCGATCAACCGTCCCTTGTGCAGTCCCTGGGAAGTCGCCTCCAGCACGCACCATCGGACGCCGGCGTCGGCCATGCGCCTCAGCGTCCGCTGCAGGTCGACCGATTCGCGCGTGTTCATCCCCTCTTCCCGTTCGAAACGGTCCCCGATTTTGACGCCGAGATTGCCCATCAGACCGGTGGCGGCGCCGCTAGAGGCGAGCAGTCGCTCCAATAAAAAGGTCGTCGTCGTCTTGCCGTTGGTGCCCGTTACCGCGACGACGCGCATCTCGCGGCTCGGATGACCGAAAAAATGCGCGGCGATGACCGGCAGGGCGTAACGGCTGTCCGGAACGAACAGTTTGGGCGCGTCGGCCTCCACGTCGCGCTCGACGACAAGCGCGCGCGCCCCGCGGGCGACCGCTTCAGCCGCGACCGAATGCCCGTCGAACGAGGCGCCGCGGATACAGACGAACAAATCGCCGGGCTTGACGCGCCGGTGATCCATGCAAATGTCGGACACCACCGTCTCTCCGTCGCCTTCGAGCCGCGACAGGAACAGCCGTCCGGCAAGTTCCGCCAGCCGCATCGTCCTCATGAACATAACTCCTTTCTTCACGTATCAGCCAAAAAAATTCGGATCGTCGATCCCCGCTCGACGCGCGTACCCGCCTTCGGCGACTGGTCGACCACCGTCGAACCGGACCCGTAACGCGCCAGTCGGAAATTCATGTTCAAATCCTCTAAAATATCGTCGACCGTCGCACCGATCAAATCGGGCACTTCGACCATCGGCGGCTCGTAGACGCCGGGGTTCGCTTTCTTCGGAATTTGTCCGGCGTAATCCGGCTCGACGCCGAGGTAGGGAAGGGCGTCGGCCAAAATGTTGCGGACGACCGGAGCGGCGACGAGCCCGCCGAATTGCAGATCTTCGGGATCGTCGATCGCGACGTAGACGACGATTTTCGGATCGTTGGCGGGCGCGACGCCGATAAAGGACACGATATGTTCATCGGCGGCGTATCGCCCGCCGACGGCTTTCTGCGCCGTGCCGGTTTTGCCGCCGACGCGGTAGCCGTCGACAAACGCGTTGCGGCCAGTGCCGTGGGCGACGACGTTTTCGAGCGCTTCCCGGATTTGTCGGGAAGTTTCTCCGGAGATGACCTGCCGCACGAACACCGGTTCGTTCGTCGCCACCGTCTCGCCCGTTTCGGGATGAATCCACGCTTTGGCGAGACGGGGACGGTATAATTTGCCGCCGTTGACCGCCGCGGAGACGGCCATCACCTGCTGGATCGGCGTCACCGACACCCCCTGGCCGAACGAGGTCGTCGCCAGCTCGACCGGGCCGACGCGCGAGAGCGGAAACAAAATGCCGTTTTCTTCGCCGTCGAGATCGATGCCGGTTTTTTGCCCGAAGCCGAATTTGCGGATGTAGCCGAACAGGGTCTCCTTGCCGAGTCGCTGTCCCAACGCGACGAAGCCTGGGTTACACGAATTTTCGATGACTTCGAGAAACGTCTGGCTGCCGTGGCCGCCTTTCCGCCAGCAATGAAGCCGGACGCCCGCGACTTCGACGTAACCGGGATCGTGAAAACGCTCGTTTTTCAGATCGACTTTCTTTTCCTCGAGCGCGGCGGCCAAAGTGATGATCTTGAACGTTGAACCCGGCTCGTACGTCATCCAGATCGGAAGGTTACGGTTATAGATTTCGGGCGGATAATCGGCGTACCGCCCCGGTTCGAACGTCGGCCGCGACGCCATCGCCAGCACGTCGCCGTTGGTCGGGTCGACGGCGATCGCGATCGCCTGCTTTGGTTTGTGTTCCAGAACGGCCTGGTCCAGCTCGCGCTCGACGAACGCTTGAATGTTTTTGTCGATCGTCAGCTGAAGATGAAGGCCGTCTTGCGGCGGCGTATACGTTTCGGACGTATGCGGCATTTTGCGGCCGCGGGCGTCGGAAAGATAGGCTATGCTGCCGGCGACGCCCCGCAGTCGGGCGTCATAGTGCCGTTCGATTCCCGTCAGTCCGCCGTCGACGCCGACGATGCCGAGCACGTGCGCGGCCAGCGAACCGAACGGATAGTACCGCTTGCTGTCTTCCGTCACGACGATGCCGGGAAGCCCCAAGTTACGGACTTCTTTCGCCTTTTCCGGATCGATTTTCCGACCGCCGGGGCGGATGTAGACCGACATCGTCCTAAGGGTGATCTGGCGCAGGACGTCTTCCTTGTTCATGCCGAGTACGCGCGAAAGCTTATCCGCGGTCGCCTCCGCGTCCCGGATCTGCGCTGGGATCGCGACGACGGTCGGCGTCGAGACGTCGTAGGCCAGCGGAATACCGCTTCGATCGCGGATATCGCCGCGTTTCGGCTGAAACAGAACGTTGCGGCGCCACGAATCTTCCGCGCGCCCGGCCAGCTCCGGTCCGATCGCCAATTGGACGTACGCAAGCCGGAAGGCGAGCACGAACAAGGCGAAGGTCAAGACGAGCGTCAGCGCAAACAACCGGCGCCGCATCGTGGCGTTCACGTCCGCCAAACCTCCCGCTCCGAAAAATCGCCCGATACGTTCATCATCAGCCTATTCGGAACGGGACGCCCCTAGAACAAGCCTGCTTCGACGCGGCCTTCAGCCGTTTGTCCCAAACCGTAGACGCGCCGTTCGCTGTCCGTCAACCGTCGACATATCCTGGGAGACGACGTATCCCTGGCCTTCAACGGTACAAGTATAACCGAGCCACCTGCAGATTTCCATCGCTTCCCGCAACGACAACCCTCTCATGTCGGGGAGAGCGACCGAACCCGACGGTTCGGTCAATAAATAAATTCGTTGGAGAGCTCCCATCTCGGTCCCCGGTTTCGGGAATTGGTCGAAAACGGTGCTCCCCCCTCCCAAAACCGCGTACGGCATGTCGCTTTGCTCCAACTCGGCCGTCGCCGATCGCGCCGGCTTGCCGATCAAATCAGGAGCGACGGCAACCGGTTTCGTCCGGACTTCGGAAACGCCGCCGGATACCGGATTGCCGGCCCGGGGTTCGATGCCATAATATTTCAACAATTGCGATGCAATCTCCCGGAACACCGGAGCGGCGACTTCGCCCGCCTCGCGGTAGTCGGAGATTCGCGGTTCATCCGCTACGACGACGAGCGCGAACTTCGGCCTATCCGCCGGCGCGAACCCGACGAACGAGACGACCCACCGGTCGTCGGCGTATCGCCCGTTGACCACTTTTTGCGCCGTCCCCGTCTTGCCCGCGATCCGGTAACCATCCAGTTTGGCGCGGTAACCGGTCGCGCCCGGCTCCGACACGACCTGCTCCAGTAATAGCGCTGTCTGGCGCGCGGTAGATTCCGAAACGGCGCGGCCGATTTCCATCGGCCCGAACGTCTGTTTCGTACCGTCGGGGCGGACGATTTCGCGGACGATCCACGGTTTCATCACGCGACCGCCGTTTGCGATTGCCGAAACAGCGACCAATTCTTGCAATGCCGTTACCGTAATGCCCTGGCCGAACGAAGCGGTCGCCACTTCGACAGGGTAGCGGAAGTCGACGCGGCCGGCGTTTTCGGCGGGAAGTTCGACGCCGGTCTTGCGGCCGAAACCGAACCGGTCGATATATGATTTCAGTCTGTCCTTTCCGAGTTTCTCCAAACCGAGCTTCACGAAGGCGACATTGCTCGATTTCAGCAACCCTTCGCGATAAGTGATCGTGCCCCACCCCGACCGGTTATGGTCGTGAATCGTCTGCCCGGATACGGTGATCGCCCCGGATTTGAACGTCTCGTCGGGATTCCAGACGCCTTCTTCGATCGCCGCCGCCAGTGTGACGATCTTAAACGTCGAGCCCGGCTCGAATTCCCACTGAACGGCCGGATTCCGAAACGCTTCGGCGTCGGCCGTCGTCCAGTACGCGTTCGGGTCAAACGTCGGATAACCAGACATTCCTAAAATTTCCATAGTTTGCGGATCTGCCGCAATTGCGACGAAACGGCGCGGCTTCCAGCGCTCAAACGCCGACTCAAGCGCCGTTTCCAAAAACGACTGGACGGTCCGATCGATCGTCAACACCAGATCGCTGCCGTTTTGCGGCGGTTCGTAGCGGACGGACGCGTTCGGCAGCATGACGCCCTTCCGGTCGCGCGCGTAGGAAATCGAACCGTCGCGGCCGCGGAGTACGTCGCGAAACTGATATTCAAGACCGCCCCCTTCCACGTCGTCTTTGCGGACGTAACCGAGCACATGCGCGAGCATCGCTCCGGACGGATAATATCGTTTCTTTTCTTTTACCAAAATGACGCCTACGTTTCCGCAGTAAAAATGCGTCGAAAATTCACGGCAGTTCTCCCGTCCGAACGCGTCCAGCACTTTCTCCGCAAGACCGGCGTCGATTTTGGTCCCTTCCGGGCCGAGCTCCGCCCAGACCGCACCCGCTTTTTCGCGTACGACGCGCTCGATGTCGCTTGCCGGCTTGCCGATCAGCCCAGCCAGCCGCGCCGCCGTCTCCGCGATCAATCCCGGCTCCCGCCGCTGCCGTTCGACCATCAGACTCGGATTGACCGCGACGGTATACGCCAGACCGTCCGCCGCAAGCAGATTGCCATTGCGGTCGTAAATCGCTCCGCGGTTGGCTTTCAGCGGTCGCGTGACGTTCCAGATTTCCTGAGCCTCCCGCAAATAGGCGTCGGCATGGACGACCTGGATCCAGTACAGCCGTACGACGAGCGCAGCAAACAGCACGCTGAAGGCGACCGTCACCGCCAACGCCCTGAGCTTGACCGTCTTCGGAGCCATCCGGTCGCATCACCTTTCGATCGCCGCCGCATTCCCGGAACCGAAGACATGCGCGATCTGGCGGTCGGCCGGCAACTCGAGCCCCAACTCCTTCGCTTTTTCCATAATCCGTGCCGGATCCTGCAGCCGGGTCAGCTCGCGCCTCAGCTCGATGTTTTCGGCTTCGAGCCGCTGAATGCGCGATTCGATTTGATGCAGTCGGACGTTCATTTCGTAAATCTGTGCATATCGGTAGAGCACCGACAACGCCACCGCGACGCCGACCAGCACGGCGAATAAATAGAGCAGCTTGTCCCGGCCGCGAAGCGCGCTTCGCCCCGCCGAAGAGCGTTCGGTCTCCGCGCGTGCGGGCTGCGGCTCCGCACGTTCCAGCGCCAAATTGCCGCGAATGTAAGCCACGACTCGACATCCCCTTTCGTCATCGGTCGACGAAATCCGACAATTTCTCCGCAACACGAAGCTTGGCCGATCGGGCGCGCCGATTCCGCGCGATTTCCGCCTCGCGCGCCGTCACCGGCTGCTTCCCGACCGTGCGCAATATCTGTCGCCTGCCGCAGCCGCACACGGGCAAGCCGGGAGGACAGACGCATTTTCCCGACCATTTTTCGATCAGACGCTTGCAAATTCGGTCTTCCAGCGAATGAAACGAGATGACCGCAAGCCTTCCGCCGGGTCGAAGGCATCGGACCGCCTGCTCGAGCGACTGCTCCAGCGCGTCCAATTCGCCGTTGACGGCAATACGCAACGCCTGGAAAACCTTGCGGGCGGGATGGCCTCCGCCCCGGCGGGCCGGTGCCGGAATCGCCTCTTTGACGAGTTCCGCCAGACGGCCGGTCGTCTCGATCGGCGCACGGGCGCGTTCTCGGACGATGGCCGCCGCGATCCGTCCGGCGAACCGTTCCTCGCCGTATTCGCGAAAAATGCGCGCCAGTTCAGCTTCATCCCAGCGATTGACGATATCCTTCGCCGTCAGTTCTTGCTCGCGGTCCATCCGCATGTCCAGCTCGGCGTCGAAGCGATAGCTGAATCCGCGCTCCGCTTCGTCAAACTGCGGCGAGGAAACGCCCAGATCGTACAGAACGCCGTCGACTTGCGGCGTCCCGCCGATTTTCGGAACGCCGGGAACCCTCAGCAAAACATTCTCGAGATCTCTGAAATTTGCTTTGACGAGCTGCACGAACCCGCCGAACCGGCGCAACCGTTCGCCGGCGAACGCGAGCGCCTCCGCGTCTCGGTCGATGCCGACCAAAAGCCCGCGGCCGGCGAGCCGTTCGGCGATCGCCTCGCTGTGGCCAGCGCCGCCGACCGTACAGTCGACGTAGACGCCGCCCGGGCGGACGGCCAGCCCCTCAACCGCCTCCTCCCGCATCACCGTTTCATGCCGGAACACGTTCGCTTCCGCCGCCTCCGATCTCTACCACCGTCAAAGCGTAAAGTCGACCAAACTTTCCGCGATTCGATCGAACGACTCCTCCGACTCGCGGGAATAAGCTTCCCACGATTCCTTACTCCAGATTTCAACGCGGTTGGAAACGCCGATTACCGCGCATTCCCGCTTCAACCCCGCGTATTCGCAGAGCGCGGCAGGAATCAAGATGCGGCCCTGGCGATCGGGTTCGCATTCGGTCGCTCCGGAGAAAAAGAACCGCGCGAACGCGCGGGCGTCAGCCTTCATCAGCGGCAACGCCTTGAGGCGCTGCTCGAGCAATTTCCATTCGTCCGCGGGATACGCGAACAGGCAGCGGTCCAGCCCGCGGGTCAGCACGAAGCGGGGGCCGAGTTGCTCGCGGAATTTGGCGGGAATCGTAAGACGCCCTTTCTCGTCCAAGGCGTGCAAATACTCACCCATGAACAAGGCGCCTCACCCCGCTTTACCCCATTATGCTCCACAATCCCCCACTTTACCCCACTTAATTCGATAACGGGCACAAAAAATCCTGCCGCGCGGCAGGATTTTTTTTGAGAGGTCCGGTTTTCGGCTTTTAATCGGGCGGCGGCTATTCGAACCGTTTCCGGAATTCCGAAGGGGGAACGCCCGCCCAACGCTTGAAAGCGTTTGTAAAATACGCAACGTCGCCGTATCCGAGCCGTTCCGCAATCTCGGACACGCGAAGACGGGTGTCCGCCAGCATCCGCTCCGCCTTCCTCATCCGCACTTCCTGGACGAAATCGACGAAATTGCGCCCGGTCTGCCGTTTGAACAGCTGACTGAGGTAAGCCGGCGACAAATGGACGTGAGCGGCCGCCTGTGCCAACGAAACGTCGCCGGGCTGACGACTGTGGACGAACGCAATGACGCGTTCGACGACCGACCGCTCTTCCGGTGATTTCTCCGACAGACGCTCGAGGCGGACCGCGCTTTGTTCCATCCACCGCTCCAGGGAGCGGCGCGCTTCTTCCATGTCGACCGGTTTCAGCCAGTAGTCGAACGCGCCGTGGCGCAACGCTTCACGCGCATAGTCGAAATCGTCGTATCCGCTGACGACGATCACGTCGGTACGCATGCCCTCGCGCCGAATCCGTTTGAGCAGTTCAAGGCCGTCGAGCACGGGCATCCGGATGTCTGCCAAGACCAACGGGACCGGATCGGCCGTAAGCCGATCCCAAGCTTCCCGACCGTCGGCACATTCCGCCGCCACGGAAAACGGCAAGCCGGTGCGCTCAATCGTTTTGCGCAGCGCCGCGCGAACCCAGCGCTCATCGTCGACGAGAAGCAGGTCATACACGTCAGCGGTCACCGTCCTTAAATCCGTAAGGCAGACGCAGCTTCACGAGCGTGCCGCGTCCCCGTTCGCTTTCGATCGAAACGCCGAATTCTTCGCCGAACAAATGAGCGATGCGACGATGGACATTCCAAAGGCCGATGCGCCCAAGCGGCGAGGTTGCATCCCGCGCGTCGGCGAGCGCCTCGCGGATTTCCTGCAGCCGCTCCGGAGCCATGCCGGCGCCGTCGTCTTCGACGGCGATCCACCATACCTTCGAACCACCCTCCGGGCCTCCGCCCGCCGTCAACCGGATCCGAACCGGCCGACCGGCCGGTTCGACGCCGTGAACGACGCTGTTTTCGACGATCGGCTGCAGGAGGAATCGAGCGACGAGCTGGCCCCGCGCCCAAGAAGGAACGTCGATCTCGAACGCCAGCCTGTCGGCGAAGCGGTGGCGCTGGATACGAAGATAAAGCTCACAGACGGCCAATTCGTCCTCCAGCATGACGAACGGCCGGCCCGGCTGCAGATTATAGCGCAGCAGCTTGGCCATCGCTTCGGAAATATCGGCGATGTCGTCGCGTCCGCCTTCGAGCGCCATTCCGCGGATCGTTTCGAGCGAATTGTACAAAAAATGCGGATGGATTTGCGCCTCGAGCATCTTCAGCTCGGCTTCTTTCTGGCGCAAATTCGCCTGCGCCTCCTTCAAGCGCGACGCGTATACCTCCTCGTGCAAGCGCCGCAACCGCTCGACCATGCGGTTGAAGCCGAGCGTCAAGCTGCCGATTTCGTCGCGCGACTGCACTTCGCATTCGGCGTTGAAATCGCCGGTTTCCACCCGCCGCATAAACCGCTGTAGCCGCCTGAGCGGACGGACGATGCCGGCGGCCAGCCAGACGCCGGCTGCGGAAGAAACGACGAGCGTCGCGGACACGGTCGCCCCGATCGTCAGACCGAGCTCCTTCGTGTCGCGGACCACGTCGTCGTAATCGATGTCCGTGCCGATCGTCCAGTCGAGATAAAGCGAACGGCTGAACGTCAGAAGCCTGCGCTCCCCGCCGATTCTCGTCACCACCGAACCGCCGGATTGCCCCGACAATGCGGAATAGACCGCCGGACGGCCGAGCAGCGAGAAATCCGGATGATACGACCGCGGCTGTCCAGAATAAACATGTGGCCGGTTCGGCCGATGACGACTTTCTCGGCGATTTCCCTGAGCCGCTTGTAATTGACGTCGACCACGATGAGCCCCGCCGGCTCGAGCGTCATCGGATCCGTAAGCCGCTGAACGATCGACAGCGTCGGCTCGATGCGGTCGCGGAACGGGATCAGCCGCGTCACCATCAGCGATTCGCCGTTGTCGGGAATGTCGTCGAACCAGTCGGCGCCGCGCACGTTTTCCGCAGGATAGGCCCCGAGTACGCCAGCCGTCTCGACCGTCTCGCCTTCGTTCGTCAATACCGTGATCGCGAACAGATCCGACCGGGAAAACACGGCACTGCGCAGGAGCTGGGCCAGCGCCCGTCTCCCCTGTTCCGCGGAAACTCCCGTCCCTTCATGTTCCGACGCGAAATAAAGCCGCATGTCCGGATGGTCGACGACGCGCAGCAGGTTGATTTCCAGATCGTTGATGTAATATTCGACGTGCAAAATGACTTGTTCGATAACCCGGAGATTGTAGGCCTTGGCCTGTTCTTCCAACGCCGTCGCCGAACGACGGTAAGCGACGACGCCGATAAAAAGCATCGGCACCACGATCAAAAACGTCGAATAGACGAGCAGTCTGATCGCGAGCGGCCGGTCCCGCAGCGAGACGACGCGCCAAAACCGCATCGCGCCCCTCCCTCTGCCAAAAAGCCGCCCGCGACCGGAAACGTCCGGCGCGGACGGCCGTTTGCGTCCATCTTAGCGCAATTTTTCGATCGCCTGCAACACTTCGGCATAGTCGGCGCGGTACTTTTCGATGACCGGCTTGACGGCCTCCTGCCAGGGCTTCAAATCGGTCACCTCGGTAATAACGGCGCCGCCTTCGCGAACCTTGGTCTCGGCTTCTTTTTCGAACTTCGCCCATTCTTCACGTTGATAGGCAACGGAATCCAGCGCGGCCTGCTTGATGATCTGCCGGTCTTCTTCAGACAATTTGTCCCACGTCGCCTTGCTGATCAGCAATACTTCCGGAACTCGCTGATGGGCGTCGGTGATGTAATATTTCGCGACTTTGTAATGCTGCGACGAATAATAGCTCGGATAGTTGTTTTCCGCCGCGTCGATGACCCCGGTCTGCAGCGCGCCGTAGACCTCCCCGTACGCCATCGGGGTGGCGCTCGCGCCGAGCGCCTCGATCAGGTCGATGTTGATTTTGTTCTGGATGACGCGGATTTTAAGGCCTTTTAAGTCTTCCAGAGATTTAAGCGGCGTCCGCGAATAAAAGCTGCGGGCTCCCGAGCTGTAATACGCCAGCCCCTTCATCTTGGACGCTTCCAGGCTGTCGAGCAGCTTCGTGCCGTCCGGGCTCTCGAGGAATTTCCACAAGTGCTCGTCGCTGTCGAAAATATACGGCAGGCTGAACACGCCGAAATTTTTGTTGAACTCCGCCAGCGGACCCGAGCTGACGCGCGTAAATTCGATCGCGCCGAGCTGAACCTGTTCGAGCACCGCTTTCTCCTCGCCGAGCTGAGCCGACGGGAACACGTCGATCTGGATGCGCCCGTTCGTCCGCTGCTTGACCAGTTCCGCAAACTTCATGTCGCCTTTCGTCGTCGGATAGTCTGCGGGATGCGTTTCGGCGAGGCGGAACGTATATTTCGGTTTGTTGTCCGCCCCGCCCGCGCTCGCCGCAGGTGAAGCACCGGGCGACGCCGAGGGAGTTTGGCCCGATTTCGAAGAAGCGCAACCTGCCAACAAGACTCCGGCCGCAAGCGCAGCCGACATTGCGACAGCCGTCAAACGCACTTTGTTCGCCATACTCGCATGGTTCCCCTTTCGATTCGGTTTTATCGGATTTGTCAGGAGCCGGCCTTAAGCAGACCGGGCAACCAGAGGACGAGTTCCGGAACGAACGTGATCAGAAACAACACGCCAACCATGACCACGAAAAACGGCCACGACGCCCGCGTCGCGCGTTCCACCGACACGCGACCGATCGCGCATCCGACGAACAGCACCGTCCCGACCGGCGGGGTGATCAATCCGATGCCCAGGTTCAAGATCATCACGACGCCGAAGTGGACGGGATCGACCCCCATCGACGTCATGACCGGGTATAAAATCGGCGTCATGATCAGGATGAGCGGCGCCATGTCGAGCGGGGCGCCCAACAAGAGCAGCAGAATGTTGATCATGAACAGCACGACGTACGGATTGTCGGACACGCTCAGAAACAGTTCGGTTACCATCGCCGGAATTTTGACATAAGTCAAAATCCAGGCGAACGCGTCCGACGCGGCGATCAGAAACAGCACCATGCTGACGGTGCGCAGCGTCTTGCGCAAAATCGTCCACATGCGCGACAGCGGAACGTCGCGGTAGACGATGAACGTCAAGACGAACGCGTAGGCGCAGGCGATCGCCCCCGCTTCCGTCGCCGTGAACCATCCCGTGAAAATGCCGCCGAGAATGATGACGCCGGTCATCATGACGAGCACGCCGTCGAGCAGCACGCGCGGAATTTCGGCGCGCGGAATCGTCTCGCCGGCCGCGTAGCCGCGTTTGCGCGCGATGACGTAAGACGTGATCATCAACGCCGCAAGCAAGATCAGACACGGCACGATGCCGCCCATGAACAGCGCAGGGATCGCCACCGCGCCGCCGGCGGCGAGCGAATAGAGGATCATGTTGTGGCTCGGCGGCATGACGACGCCCTGAATGGCGGCCGACGTCGTGACCGCGACGGCATAGTCGGCGTCGTAACCTTTGCGCTTCATCGCCGGAATCATCACCGATCCGACGGACGAAGCGTCCGCCGCCGCCGATCCGGACAAGTTGCCGAACAGCATGCAGGCGACGCAGTTGACGAGCGCCAGTCCCCCGCGCACCCGGCCGACGAACAGCTGTGCCAACCGCACGAGCCGTAGAGCGAGCCCTCCCTCGCTCATGATCTGCCCGGCCAGGATGAAAAACGGGATGGCCAGCAGCGTGTAGGAATTGAGCCCCTGGATCATCCGCTGGCCGACGACGATCCACGGCACTCCGAGATAAGCGGCCGTCGCCAGCGTGCTGCCGACGAGCGCCAGCGCGATCGGAAAGCGGAACACCAGCAACAGAACAAAGCTCACGCACAAAATCAGGACTGCAACGGCCGTTTCACTCAAGCGGCGTCCCCTCCCCGTCCTCGTCGCGATGGCGCACGGTATCGACGCCGAACAGCTGAAGCAGCGCATAGACGGCGACCATCGCGCCGGCGATCGGCATAACGGCGTACAGCACGCTGTTCGGCCATTTGGTGGCGGCCAAGGTGACGTCGCGCTGCATTTCGGCGAACTGCCAACCGTACTTGACGAGATAAAGCCCGAACGCCAGCGTCGACAGCGCGATCAGCCGGTCGAGCCACCGTCTCAGCACTGCCGGCAACCGGTCGGCCACCGTCGTGACCGCCAGATGCAACCGTTCGCGGACGCCGACGGCCATTCCCATAAACGAAAACCAGACAAGCAGAAGAAGAGTGATTTCCTCCGACCAGAAAAAGACGTGATGCCACAGCTTGCGCGTGACGACCTGGACGACGACGATCAGCGTCATCGCCAGTAATGCCGATATGGCAACGTTTTCAAAAACAGAATCGATCATGATCGCCAGACGCTTCAGCCTTCTCACACGTTCGACACGTCCTTCCTGTTTTCGGTTCGGCGTTTGTTTGCGGCCGCTTACCGCCGACTCCATCCGCATTGTAGCCGGACGCCTGCGAAAACGGTACCGCGTGCGTTTTCGATTTTTTTGTGATTTTTTTAAACAAAAAAACCGGGGAATCTCCCCGGTCGAAAAGCAGGGGGCGAAACGGGTTCGACCGTTCGTCCCTACGGCGTCGTACTATTCCGTCCGCCACCCCTGTAAATATTCCCGTTGATCGGCCGTCAATTCGTCGATTCGTCGGCCCAACGATTCCAGCTTCAGCCGGGCGACCTGTTCGTCGAGTTCATAAGGAACGCGTACGACGCGCCGGCCGAGTCCGTTGGCGTGTTCGGCGACGTACCGCAGCGAAAGCGCCTGCAGCGCGAACGACATATCCATGATTTCCGCCGGATGCCCGTCGCCGGCCGCCAGATTGACGAGCCGCCCTTCGGCGAGAAGATAAAGGCGCCTGCCGTCTTTCAGCCGGAACTCCTCGACGTTTTTCCGCACCGTCCGCCGCAAGACGCTGAGCGATTCCAGATCGCGCTTGTCGATTTCGACGTCGAAATGTCCGGCGTTGGCCAAAATCGCGCCGTCCTTCATCACCTCGAAATGCTCGCGTCGGATGACGCCGCGGTTGCCCGTCACGGTGACGAAAATGTCGCCGACGCGCGCCGCTTCCGCCATCGGCATGACCGAAAACCCGTCCATATGCGCCTCGATCGCGCGGATCGCGTCGGTCTCCGTGACGACGACGTCGGCGCCCAGTCCTTTGGCGCGCATCGCCACGCCCTTGCCGCACCAACCGTACCCGGCGACGACGACCGTCTTGCCGGCGACGATCAAATTCGTCGTCCGCATGATGCCGTCCCAGACGGATTGGCCGGTACCGTACCGATTGTCGAACAAAAACTTGCAATACGCGTCGTTGACGGCGACCATCGGAAACAAAAGCCGGCCCTCACGTTCCAGTGCCTTCAGCCGCAACACGCCGGTCGTCGTTTCTTCGGCACCGCCTAGGACGTTCTCCGCCAGATCGGGCCGCTCGGCGTGCAGCAGAGCCACAAGGTCGCCGCCGTCGTCGAGAATGAGATGCGGCTTCGTCTCCAGCGTCCGTACCAAAAACGCGCGGTACTCCTCCGCGCTCGGCGCATGCCTGGCGAACACCCTGACACCGCTTTGCGCCAGCGCCGCACAAACATCGTCCTGCGTCGACAGCGGATTGCTGCCCGCGATCGCTACGTCCGCCCCGCCGGCGCGAAGCACCTGGGCCAAATACGCCGTTTTCGCCTCCAGATGCAGACAAACGGCGACGCGCAGTCCTGCGAACGGCCGAGTCCGCTCGAACTGTTCACGAATGCGGCTCAGCACTGGCATATGGGACTGCGCCCATTCGATCTTCAGCCGCCCTTCCGGTGCCAGTGACGCATCGGCGATGAGACTGTCTGCCGTCCGGTCTTCGTCGCGCACGAAACCGTCCCTCCCCTCAAATGCGGACAATCCAATGTCTTCCTTCCATAGGCAATTCTGCTTCGATTAAGCCATGAATCCATTTTTTCCCCCATTTGTTGACAAACATCCATCCGTTCAGCACGCGTTCCTGGGGACGGCCGAGCGGCAAAAGCAGCGACCGCACGTACATCCAACCGAAACGCGCCGCTTCGTCGCGGTCCAAAGCCGCCCGTTCGGCTTTGGCCGCCAGCCGCTCGAACTCGCGCCGGACGCGCCGAAGCGCTCTTTCCGCCGACTTCCGCAAACCGGGATCGAGCCGTTCGGCGTCGCGCACGATCGGTTCCAACCAAACGCCGACGTCTCGAGCAGCTTTTTCCAGTCGTTCACGGAACCGATATTGATCGCGGGCACGCAACCATTCGGCGTACTTTTGCTCCAAACGTGTCACGACGTCGGAGAACGCCAGGCCAAACCTACGCATCCGTTTTGCGGCCGCGTCGTCCACCAGCGTAAATTCCAGCCGCGGCACGACGAGCGGCATTTGCCCTCCGAGGGCTGAAAACACCGGTTTAAGCGCCGCCCAGTAGGAAATTTCCGACGGACCCAGCACGGCGGCCACGACGGGCAACACCGCGTCCTGCATCCAAGGACGGGTGACGACGTTATTGCTCAGCCGTTCGGGATGTAGCGCCACCTGTTCTTGAAGTTGTTTCCGGCCGAACGAAATGGTTCCCCTGCGGTCATGGAAACGGTCGCCGCTGCGAAAAAGCGCCAGGCGCGCCGAATCGCTCACCCAGAACAGATTCGCCCGGCCAGGCTCAATTTCGATCGACGGCTCGAACCCCGCCTTTTTGACGGCGTTCAACCCTTCCGCCAGCGCGGCCTCAACGCGCTCGTTTTGTTCCACCAGCAACCCGAACGCCGCAGATTCCGCCCGTCTCAGCGCCAGATCGGCCGAATCGATCAATACGAGGCCGACGTCGCCGAACAGCCGGGCCATCAGCCGCGCGAACGCCTCGACGGGCGTGATCGGCCGGCTGCAGACCTCCTCGAGCAGCTCAACGATCGCGCGCTTGTGCTCGGTGTCCGGCAAGAGCGCCCGCATCGCCGCGACGGCGTCCGCCCACGCCTTTTCCGACACCTCCGTCAAGCTCGCCGAAGTCCTGCCTTCGTTCGCCCGCGCAAGACGAATTTCGCGGACATCGGCTTCGGGCCCAAGCAAATACGTATGATCGATCTCTTCCCAATCATGATCCTCGCCCGCAATCCAAAACACCGGGACGACCGGCCGTCCGAGCTCAACCTGCCGTCTGCGCGCCTCGGCGACGATCGTGATCGCCTTATGCCAGACCAGAAGCGGTCCCGTAAAAAGCCCCGCCTGCTGTCCGCCGACGACCGCCAGCGTCTGCGGATCGGCAAGCGACTCCGCATGGGCGATCGCCAACGGCGAATTACCGATCCGCCGGTTGAACGCCGCGACGGCGACGGCGACTTCTTTTCGGTCGACCAAACGCGGACGCGCCCGGTCCAGCCACTCCGCCCGTCGGCGCCCAGCGTTCGGATCCCGCGGGTCGTATTCGAAAAGCGCCGCCACCCGTTCGAAACGACGCACATATTCGCTCGCGACCGGGGGCTTGTTGTCCCACTCCGTATGTTCGATCTCCATCGCAGACCTGCCGCCCCCCTCGCCAACCCATTGTATCGCGCGACGCTTGCTCCGTCAAAGCTGTCCGGAGGCGTATTTCCAGAGCCCCGCGGCCAGAAGCCCGACTTCGAGCGGCGCAAACAACAGGAACGCCGCGCGCCAGACCGCACGAAACAACTTGCCGTATCGAACGCGTCCAGTCGCGCGCTTCTCCGCATTCCCCATCCATCCGAACAAGAGCATCAGCACGAGCACCGCCGCGAAAAAAACAGCCGGTCTCCCGAATACGATGACGGAAAGGCCGTACACCGAACCGGCCAACGGTGCCGTCGTCGCGTCCATCGCGATGCGCACCGCCCGCCGCGCGTCGCGCGTGTACAGCCGCACAGCGGCCCAGACCAATAGAAACCAACCAAACGAAAACGTCGCGAGCAAAGCGTACGCATCGACAATCCAGCCGAAAAGCCGACTCACGACCGTCCCTCCGTCTCCGGACGGGCGCGACGTTCGAGCATCCGCACCAAACGATGAAGGGTGCGGTTGACCGGAGTGTCGACGCCGCGCCGTTCGGCCGCCTCCAACAATGCGCCGGTCAACGCATCGATTTCCGTCTTTCGTCCGCGGTCGAGATCCTGCAGCATAGAAGACCGGTTGCGCGCGGTTTTCCGACAAATCTCTAGCGCCGCTTCCCACAGCCCGTCAGACAGCCTAACGCCTTCGGCCCGCGCGATCCGAACGGCTTCTTCGAACGCGTCGCGCAGAACGGAGAGCGCTTCCATATCTTCGAGCAGTCGGCCGTTTTCAACGCCGAGAACGGCCGTGATCGGATTGATCAGACAGTTGACCACCAGCTTGTCCCACATGCGGGCCCGCATATCACCGCCCGGCTCACACGGCCAGCCCGCCTTCCGCAAGGCTTCCGCGAACGCCAAGTCGTCGCCGTCCCAATCCTGGGGCCGATCCGCGCGCCCCATCCACGTGACGCCGGTTCCGGTCCGTTCGACTTCGGTGAACGACCGCCTCCGCGCGGCAACCGTCGTGACCGCAACGCGCAGCCGCTCGGGGGGGGGATCGTTTTCATCAGTTTTTGCTCATGGCCGAGACCGTTCTGAATCGCGCAGACGCGGCCGTGTTGCGTCACCCACGAACCGAGCACTTGGACGAAGCGGTCATCCAAATCGTACTGTTTGACCGCAGGGACGATCCAGTCCGGCTTGCCGGCCCCCGCTCCGGCGGACGCCTCTTCAAAGGCGAACGCCCGAAGACGAACGCGCACATCCGGTCGGCCCACCTGCCGCACCGTCACGCCGGACCCTCCGATCGCCCGCGCCTGCTCGTCCGTCCGCACGACAAGCACGACGTCGCAACCGGATACCGCCAAATCCGCCGCCAACAACAATCCGATCGATCCGCCGCCGACGATCCAAATCCGCACGGCAGGTCCTCCCGTTGCTCCAAGCGAACGTCGTCCGTCGTTTCCATCCTACCACAACCGATTCGCGAAGCCAAACGGGGCATTTCCCGCTCCTGCGGGAAAAGCCCCGTTCGCCCCGTTTCCGTCATTCGATGCGCTCCAAATTGCCGTTTTCCTCCATTTTGAAGCGCGCTTTCGGCTCGTCTTCCTCTTCCGACAAGAGCGCCAGCTTGCGCGCGCGGTCCATGATCTGAATGAGCGCGCGATAGTCGTCGTTGACCATTCGGTAATCGGTCTGAACATCGTTGATCCGGCGGGTCAACTCTTCTTTTTCTCTCCGGAGAGCTTCCAACTCTTCGTTTTTTTCGCGCAGCTCCTTTTCCATCGCTTTGAAACGACGGCTCATGTCCTGATAGTCCTGTTTGAAGCGGCGCAAAAACCGGATCACCGCTTCCAGGGACAGCGCGTCTTCCGCCGTCCCCCGGTTTCCGGCAGCATCCGCGGCGGCTCCCAGCGCAAGCGCTCCCGCCTTTTTCCGCATCGCCTTCAGCTTTTGGCGCTGGGCTTTCGCCAGCCGAATCGCTTCCTCGTAGCGCTTGCGGACGCAACTGTTCCAGCGAAAGCCGCATGCCGCGGGCGTCCTTCCGATTCTTTCGCCTACTTCATCGAAAGCGGCGAGCTGCGTGCTTCCCTCCCGGATGTGCCTCAGCGTGACCTCGGCCAAAATCAGATCGTCTTCTTCCGTCCAGGCGTCTTGTCTTGCCGCTCCCATCGCGCCAAACCTCCCGTGTTCGTCGTCTTGTTCGGGCTCTACTTGCAGTCTATGCGCCCGACGAATTTCATAGACTCGTCGCTAGTACTTTTATTTCCAAAACGACGCTCCGCCATACATGATCGTTCTTCGATCACTCCATCGGGTGAGGATCGATCGACGATGCACGCTTCACATGCGCTTTTCGATCGGCCACAGCTACAATAGGCGCCAAAAGAACAAGAACGGAAGCACCGTTCGGTCTGCGCGACCGCGCTGCGCTTATCTCCGCGCATGGGCCGGTCCGCGGCCGACGGTGCTTTTTTGTTCTCATTTTGTGCTATAATGCTGAGAAAGTAGTCTTTCGCGCATCTTTTTCCCCGACGCCGCGCGCGGCGAAGCGCCTACGTCGACCTGCTCGTCGAAACGAAGCTCAAGGACGAAGACGGCGTGATCGCCGTGCATGTGGAGACGCAGGCGTCGCAGCAACGGGATTTTCACGAACGTATGTTCGTGTATTTTGCGCGGCTGTACGACAAGCTGCGCAAGCGGATCGTGCCGGTGGCGGCGTTCAACGGGTGCAGAAGCGAAGCGGGCGATCGCGGACAGTTTACACGCCGGGTCCCCGGCGTTATAATGGCTGATGGAGATTTCGAACGGGAGATGACGGACAATCATGGCGAGAATGTACCGTGTGCTCGGCTTCCTTACGCTGATCATGGCGCTGATGGCTCTGGCCGGCGGCATGACGCCGATGGCGATCATCTGCTTTTTCCAGACCGCGTTTTTCGTGACGCTCGGGTACATGAACCTGACGGAACGGACCTATCTGCTGATTTTCTGGGGTTACATGTTCGTGGCGTTTCTCGGATTTACGTACTGGTCGTTTTTCATGACCGAGCTGTAAGGTGCAACACTTTGAACAATTCGCTCATTCCGTCGCTCAAAAGCATCTGGCGGACGGCGCGGTTGCGGCGGGCGACGGGATGGAAAGGATCCCCGTACGGCGCGTCCGCCAGCATGGCGAGCGCGCCGGCGCGGAGAAGAAACGACAGCTGCGTCTCGTAGCGTTCCACTGTGAAACCGGCGTGTTCCGCCGCGCGCATGACGGCCGAAAAATCGACATGCGCGGTCAAGTCCTGTTCTCCCGGCGCTTCGTAGGGGTCCGTGGACGCGACGTGGCGGCGGTAAGTCATCAGCGTGCCGCGAAACCGGTGGACGGCGTACAATTCATCGGCCGTATCCCCGTAGTCGATGATGAAGAGGTGAGCCGGGCGCGGCAACACGCCGCTCAGCGCGGAAACCCACTTGACCGCGCGGAGCGGCAGCTCCGCCGTCTGACCTTCGGCCAACCGGATGCCCCCGCGCTGCAGAAACGCCTCAACTTCCGGCGACGCCGGCAACAGCACTTCTTCGAGCGCTTCGCGCTTTTCGTTCCACGCCACGCCGATTTCTCGAATGACGCCGCTTTCGACGCGGACGCGCCGGACGGGAAACGCGTCGAGAAATTCGTTCGCAAGTCCGATCGTCACCGCCGCGCGGAAGTCGCGCTCTCGAACCCATTCTTCCTCCGACGCGAAGACGCGTACACGGCCGCCGTGCTCCGCAAGCCGAAGCCGAATCGCTTCCCGATGAGACGGTCCTGCCTCGATGATGTCGTAGCGGACGTTCGCATAAAGATCGGAAGCCGCGGCGCGCCAGCGGTCCAGAATGTGCTTGGCCATCCGGCCGTCGCCGCCTCCCCATTCGACGATCGCAACGCGACCCTTAAGCCCATCGCAAGACAAAAGCCGCAACCAGACTTCTGCAATCGCTTCGCCCATCACCGACCCGACCGACGCGCTTGTGTAGAAATCGCCTTCGCGCCCGATCTTCGTGCCGGGACGCATATAGTAGCCCCATTGCGGATGATACAGGCAAAGCTCCATATATTCTTCGAAATTGATGGCTCGATTCTCGTTCTCCCGAATACGTCGACACAGCTCGTCCAAAAGCGAACGACTCAAATCGGAATCGCCTCCGACAGAAACGGACACACATTTTCATCCGTCGGCGCTATAATAGGGCTGACGATGTCGTAAGGAGGAACGCTCATGTACCGCCGCATCGCCGCCCTGGCGACCGCTGGCGCGATCGCCGTGGCGACGGCGTTCGCCGCGCCGGACTCTGCGCCGACACCGGGCGACGCTCCCGCGACGTCGACGCCGCCGGCGTCGACGCTCGCATCGCCCGCCCAAGACCCGGAACTGCACGATTTGCTGCAAAAAGGACTAACCGCTAAACAGATCGACGAAGAAATCGCGCGGCTCGACGCACGGCAAGCGGAAATTCGCGACGAACTGAGCCGGCTGGAGCGCGCCGCCGCCGAACAACAAGAACGTGCGGCGGAATCGCGCAGACGCGTCGGGCGAATCCTGCGCGCTTATTATATGGGAGAGCGGTGGTCGATTTGGACAGCGGTTCTCGCCAGCCGGTCGCTCGGCGAAGCGCTCGTCTGGTTCGATTACGTCCAGCTGATGACGGCGTACGAACGCCGTGTTTTCCGACAAGCCGTCGAAGAACGCGACCGACTTGCGGCGCTGAAAACCGAAGCGGAAAAACGACTCGCCGAGATCGAGCGTCTGAAAGCCGAGCGCGTCCGGCAACGCGACCGGCTTCGCGAACTGGAAGAGGCGATTCGCCGACAATTGGAAACCGCCGCGAACGCCGAAGCGCTTAAGCGACAAATGGAACAACTCAATAAACTATGGGATGAAAAAGGAAAACCGAAATTTCAAACCTATTTTGAAGCGCTTGCGAAAGCAATGCAAAACACCCAGCAGCTGTTCGGCCGCGCCGAAACGTCCGTCCAGCAGTTCCGCATGACGGCGACATGGCGCGACGCCGGCATCAATGCCTTTTTGCGCGAATCCGATCCGATTTTCTCGGAGCTGACTGTTTCGTTCGTCGGCGGCGCCATGGAAGTCCACGGCAACGACGGCGTCGTCGACCTGAACATTCGCGGCCGGTTCGTCATCGAGAACGAACCCGCGCACGTGATCCGCTATCTCGTCGACGAGCTGCGCTTCAACGGTTTCGCACTCGACGAAACGACCGTCCGAGCGCTTGCTTCCGAATACGAACTCGCCATCACTCCTGCGCTGCCCGACCCGACGGTCCGTGTGCGCGCCGAAAGCGTCGAAGTACGCGACGGTCAAATGACGGTCGTCCTTCGCTTCGGCCTATTCTAAAGACGGCAGTGGCGTCTACAGCAAATCGGCGGCCAGCTGCGCCAGGCGGGATCGCTCGCCTTTTTCCAGCGTGACGTGGCCGCTCAACGATTCGCCCTTGAAACGTTCGACGACATAGGTCAAGCCGTTCGTCGAAGCGTCCAAGTACGGATGGTCGATCTGCTCGGGATCGCCCATCAACACGATTTTGCTTCCTTCACCGACGCGGGAGACGATCGTCTTGACCTCGTGCCTCGACAAGTTTTGCGCTTCATCGATGATGATGAACTGCCCGGGGATCGACCGGCCGCGGATGTAGGTCAGCGCCTCGACCTGAATGCTGCCGAGTCCGGCGAGAATGTTGTCGAGATCGCCGGGCTTTTTGACGTCGAACAGAAATTCGAGATTGTCGTGGATCGGCTGCATCCACGGCTTTAGCTTTTCTTCCTTCTCGCCGGGCAAATAGCCGATGTCCTTGCCCATCGGCACGACGGGCCGAGCGATCAGCAGTTTTTTGTAACGCCGCTCGTCTTCCACTTTACGCAGGCCGGCGGCAAGGGCCAAGAGCGTTTTGCCCGTACCCGCCTTGCCGGACAGCGTCACCAGCGAAATGTCATCGTCCAGCAAAAGCTCGAACGCCATTCGTTGCTGCGCGTTGCGTGCGGCGATGCCCCACACCGGCTCGTGCGCGAAACGAAGCGTCTCGATCCGCCCGCCGTCGGCCGACGCCTTGGCCAGCGCAGACTTCGAACCGCCGACGCCGTCGCGCAAAACGACGAATTCGTGCGGATACAGTTCGCGCCCCAGCCCGAGGCGTTCGGACGGCAATCCGCGGCTGGCGTAAAACTCGTCGATCGCGTCGCCCGGCACCTCGCACCGCACGTAACCGCGATACATCTCGTCCAGGGAAACGACGCGATCGCTCAGGTAATCTTCTGCAGCAAGCCCGAGCGCGTCGGCCTTGACGCGCACCAAAGTATCCTTGCTGACGACGACGACGGGACGAGGAGCCGGCTTGGCGCGCTCCTCCTCCTGATAGTTGAGCGCCACCGCCAGCATCCGGTTGTCCGACGTCATGTCGCCGAACGTCTCCTGCATCCGGACGAAACTGCGATGGTTCAACTCGACCCGCAACACGCCGCCGTTTTCCAGCGGCACGCCGTCGTGCAACCTGCCCCTGTCGCGCAGGCCGTCGAGTAACCGCGACACCCGTCGCGCGTTGCGGCCGAGCTCGTCGGCGTTCCGCTTCTTCGCATCGAGTTCCTCCAGCACGACCGCGGGGATGACGACCTCATTGTCCTCAAACGCAAACAAGGCGAACGGATCCTGCAACAAAACGTTCGTGTCCAACACGTACACTTTTTTCATCCGCGGCCCTCCCGTCGCCGTCCGATAGGCGGAAGCTAGACGTTGCGCATCGCTTCGAACACCTGGTTGTCCAGCTTTTCCGCCGCGCGCCGGTCGTACGTCTTTTCGAACTCCGGCTCGACGGAAATGCGGGCGCCGTAAAACATCGCGTCGCGCACCGCCTCGACGGCGACGTCGAAACACGCAAGCCTGAAAGGAACGCCGGCCAGCGATTCGGAAACCAACCGAGCTTTCCCGTAAACGGCATAAAGGGAACCTTCGGCAAACACGGCGACCGTCGCTTCCGGACGATTCTGGAGATTGCGCACAAGTCGCGACCGCGCATCGATGGCGAACCGGACCGTTCGGTCGTCCGGCGCGTATACCCACGAAATGGCGCTGATCGTCGGAGAACCGCTTTCGCAGTCGATCGTGGATAAAAGCACGAGCCGCTCTTTGCGCAAACTGCGCACGAGAGCTTCCGATAGCGTTTGGGCCGTTTCCGTCATCGGCGAAACCTCCTCGTCCCGCGCTAACGGGTCATCGGTCCGCGTTGCGGTTTGTTTTTCGATTATATCACATTTTCCCCGATTTTATCTTATCGGCCGTGCCGCTCAAACATGACTTCCGTCCCCGTCACCGTCGTCGGGATCGCCGAATCCACCGCACGCTTCGTCGAACGGCCGCGAAAACGCCGACGTCGCCTCGATATCGGAAAGAAGCCGTTCCGCCCGCTGTCGGTCGAACCGTTCGCTCTGTATGGAACCGTCGGCAAACCGACAGACGGTTTCGTACCCGTCGGAAGTCTCGACGAACGACATCTCCGCAACGCCGAATCGCTCGCGAAGCACCGATTCGAAAAACGCAAGCGTTCCTTCCGCCGCCGCGTCGTCCGGCCGCCGCGCGAGCACAATGCGGGACTGCACCCACCCCCACAGCGCGTCGTCCCACTTCATCGACGTCCCTCCCCGGCAGGGCTATCCGGCGCTCGATCGCCCGACATCTGGCCGTCCGGCGCGGCATCGTCCGGCACGGCATCGCGGGCGCGGCGCCCGAACCGGCGTTCCGCCCACCGCCGGACGCCGAACACAGCCATCATCCCGACGGCGACCAGCAGGCTCGGCACGATCGGCAGGCCGACCTCAACCTGGAAAAACAAAAGCAACAGCGACCCGAGCGCGATCAACGCATAAACGAGCGCCTCTTTCAAGACGGGCAGCCTGCGAACGCGAAACACGCGCGCGTACACGAACGAGGACAGCGCAAAAATGATCAGCCACGCGACGACGGGATGGTCCGCCAGCCAGGCGTTCACGGCTCACGCCCCTCCTTTTGCGCGGCGCCGGCGGCCGCTCGGGCGAGCTCGGCGGCGCGCTGCATTTTTTCCCATTTTTCCCGTTCACTTTTTTTCAGGATTTTTTTGCGCAGGCGGACGGACGTCGGCGTCACTTCGCAAAGTTCGTCGTCGTTCATATATTCGAGCGCCTGTTCGAGCGCGAGAAGCCGCGGCGCCTTCAGCCGCACCAGCTCTTCTTTCGTCGAGCTGCGGATGTTCGTCAGATGTTTTTCCTTGCAGACGTTGACGACGATGTCGTTGTCGCGGTTGTGCTCACCGACGATCATCCCCTCGTACACTTCGGCGCCCGGCTCGATGAACAAAACGCCGCGGTCTTCCACGGACTGGATGCCGTACGCCGTCGCCGTGCCCGTCTCGCTGGCGATCAACACGCCCTGGCGCCGGCCGATCTGTCCGCCCGTGTAGGGCGCATACCCCTCGAACGCATGATTCATGACGCCGTAGCCGCGCGTCAGCGTCAAAAACGCCGTGCGGAAGCCGATCAGCCCGCGCGACGGGATGCGGTATTCCAGCCGGACCGTTCCCGGTTCCAGCGGCGTCATGTTCACCATCTCCGCTTTGCGCGGCCCGAGCGCCTCGACGACGGCGCCGACCGCATCTTCCGGCACGTCCAAAAGCAGCCGCTCGACCGGCTCCATCGGCACGCCGTCGACGTCGCGGACGATCACCTCCGGCTTCGACACCTGCAATTCGTAACCTTCCCGCCGCATCGTCTCGATCAGAACGGCCAAATGCAGTTCGCCGCGGCCGGAAACCAGAAATTCATCCGGCTGGTCCGTTTCTTCCACCCGCAGCGCCGCGTCGGACTCCATCGCGCGCAGCAGCCGCTCGCGCAAATGCCGCGACGTCAACCACCGCCCTTCGCGGCCGGCGAAGGGACTGTCGTTGACGCGGAACGTCATCCGCACGGTCGGTTCCTCGATGTTTAGCGGCGGAAGCGGCTCGGGCGCGTCTGGATCGGCGACCGTCTCCCCGACGGCCAGTTCGCGAATACCCGCGATCGCGACGATATCTCCTGCGGCGGCCGCCTCGATCTCCGTCCGTTTTAAGCCGAGAAAACCGAACAGCCGCTCGACGCGCGCCTGCCGGACCGCTCCGTCGCGGCCGACGACCGCGACCAGCTGACCTTGGCGGATGCCGCCGCGCTGGATGCGCCCGATCGCGATCCGGCCGAGATACGCGTCGTAGTCCGTCAGCGTCACCTGCAGCTGAAGCGGCCCGTCCGCGTCGAGACGGGGCGGCGGCACATGACGGACGATCGCATCGAACAGCGGCTTCATGTCGCGGCCCGGTGCAGCAAGATCGTCCGTCGCCGTGCCGTGAAGCGCCGACACGTACAAAATCGGAAAATCGAGCTGTGCATCGTCCGCGCCGAGATCGAGAAACAGCTCCAGCACCTCGTCCGCGACGGCGGCGGGACGCGCGTTCGGCCGGTCGATCTTGTTCAGCGCGACGACCGGCGCAAGCCCCTGCTCCAGCGCCTTACGCAGCACGAACTTTGTCTGCGGCATGCAGCCTTCGGCGGCGTCGACGACGAGCAAGGCGCCGTCGACCATTTTCAGAATGCGCTCGACTTCCCCGCCGAAATCGGCATGCCCCGGCGTGTCGACGATGTTGATCAGGTAATCGCCGTAGCGGACGGCCGTGTTTTTGGCCAAAATCGTGATGCCGCGCTCGCGCTCGAGATCGTGGGAATCGAGGACGCGTTCGACGACCGCCTCGTTGTCGCGGAACGTCCCCGACTGACGCAACAGCTGATCGACGAGCGTCGTTTTGCCGTGATCGACGTGGGCGATGATGGCGATGTTGCGAATCCGCTCTCTCGGAAACATCCCGCTTGCCGTTCCTCCCGGTCAAAAAACAGGCGTCGGAGAAAACCGACGCCGACGTCTTTCAACGCTTCTTCTTTTCGATTATACGGGAGAAAAAGGAGGGGCGCAAACGAACCCGGCGATCACCGCATCGGCTCCGGCCAAAACGTCCGGCCGTCCGACGCCGACGACCTTCATGCCGGCGGCCCGCGCCGCTTGAACGCCGGCTGCGGCGTCCTCGAACACGATACACGCTTGCGGCCGGACGCCGAGTTTTCGGGCGGCCAACAAAAACAAATCCGGCGCCGGTTTCGGCGCCACACCGGCATTGCCGTCGACGACGGCGTCGAACAGATCGGCGACGCCGAGCCGGTCGAGGACGATCCGCGCGTTCCGGCTGGCGGACGCCAGAGCGACGCCGACGCCTCGACTTTTGAAGCCGGTTATCCAGTCGATCACCCCGGGGAGAAGATCCCCGGGCGTCATACCGGAGAGCAAGGCGACATACCATTCGTTTTTCAGACGCATATATTCCGCTTTTTGCCCGTCGTCCGCGCGAATGCCGCCGATCGCCAGCAGTCGCTCCAAAGACGCTTCCCGGCTGATGCCTTTCAGCTGCTCGTTTTGCTCTTCCGTCAGATCGAAACCGAGATGATTTGCTAATCTTTTCCAAGCCTGATAATGATATTTCGCCGTGTCCGTAATGACGCCGTCGAGATCGAAAACGACCCCTTCGACGCCGCGTATCAATTCACGCAAGACAGACATCTCACGCAAGACGGACATCGATCGTTTCCCCCGGTCTCAAGACATAAGTTTTTCCGCCGACGACGAACGGGACGGAACCGCGGTTCGCGTCGTCCGCGCGGACGCGGACGGCACCTTCCGTCAGACGCAGGGCGAACCGTCCTCCTTTTGCCGCCAGCGGCAATTCCACCGCTTCCCAGCCGTCCGGCAACGCCGGGGCGACCCGTACGGAGTCGTCGCCGACGCGCACGCCGCAAAACCCGTGTACCGCCGCCATCCACGCCCCGCCGTTTGCGGCCGGATGCGTCCCGCCGATATACAGGTCGCCGACGTGCGTCTTCGCCGCGCCGGTCAGGTCGATCGTCGCGGCGCGCATGAAATATTCGTACGCTTTCCGTTTCTCGCCGATCCCGGCGGCGACGAGCGCGTAAAGCGGCGCGCTGAGGCTTGAACCGTGCTCGGTGCGCGGCTCGTAATAGTCCCAGTTCGCCCGCCTCGCCTCGACCGGATAGTCGTCCTCGAACAGCGCTAAAAGCGCGATCACGTCCGCCTGTTTCACGACCTGGGTATGCGCGGCCAGGCCGTTTCCCCCGCCCAGGTACTCGTGCGGATGAAGCATCTCGGCTTTCAGCTCGTCGGGCGTCGCGTCGCGCAGGCCGAAATAGCCGTCGAACTGCTCGATGAGCCGCGTGCGGTCGTCCGGTTGCGGCACGTAAACCCGTTTCAGCATCCGGCGAATGTCGGCCAGGTCGCGGCGAAACCCGAGCCGGTCGACCAGTTCGCGCCAAAACGCCGGATACCGCTTCCGTAGGCGGTCCGCCAATTCGCACGCGGTGTGCAGCGTAAACCGGACCATCGCGTTCGTGTAGGCGTTGTTGTGCACGCGCTCGTGGTATTCGTCCGGCCCGGTGACGTCGAGCCATTCGTAGCGGTCTTTGTCCGGCTTGTAATACGCCCACGACAGATAAAACCGCGCGCATTCCAAGACCGCCTCGGCGCCGCCTTCGAGCCAAAGACTGTCGTCCCCGGTCGCCCGCGCGTACTGCAGGAACCCGTACACGACGGCGCCGCTGATATGAATTTGCTTGTCCCGGAAATACGTCCGGATCGGGCGCCCGGTCAACACGTCGTTCACGTTGAACAGGGTGCACGCGTCGTCGCCGGTATCCTGGCTTTCCCAGGCGTAAAACGCCCCGCGACGGCCGTACTCCGCCGCTTTCCGCCTGGCGCCGTCCAGCGTCCGGATGCGATACCGCAAGAGTTTTCGCGCGATGTCCGGCCGCGTATGAAGGAAAAACGGCAGCATGAACATCTCGGTATCCCAAAAAACGGCGCCTTTATACACCTGACCCGACAACGCCCTCGCCGGGATGGAAAGCGCTTCGGCGTGCTCCGGTGCGGCGATCCAAAGCTGATACATGCTGTACCGCAGCGCCCGCTCGGCTTCCGGATCGCCGGCGATCGAAACGTCCGAGACGGCCCACCGGGCGTCCCAGAGCTCGCGGTGCCTCCGCAACATCGCCTCATATCCCGCCGCCGCGCTCCGCATGCAGGCGTCGGCCGCCGCCGAAACCGGATCGGCGACGTCTTTCCCCGTATAAATCGCGACGAACTTGTACAACGTGTACGTCCGGTCCGGCTCCGCGCGGATTTCGTACAGCCGGTGCCCGGCTTCGCTCGTCCCGCCGTCGCGGAAAACGCCCTCCGGATCGAGAACGATTTCCGCCGTCGCCACCGGAATGCCGGCTTCCTGCGTGTATGCTTCGAGCACCCGGACGCGGTCGCGCGCAACGAGTCGAAAACCGCCCAGATGCGGCCCGTTCAAGTCCCAGACGTCGCGGTCGATGCCCGTCTCGACGGCGACCGTCCGGACGTCCGAAACCGAAAACGAAAACTTCATCGCCAGCACGTGGACCGGTTCCAGGCAGGCGAACCGCTCGGCCGACACGACGACGCCGGTTCCGTCGGCCAGCCGGAAACGGGTGTTCCGGAAATGAATTCCGTATCGAAAACAAAGCCCCTGTTCATGCGACGCGATTTCCGTCCGCGGCGCGAACACCGCGACCGGCTCCCCTTCGCAGAGGACCCGGCAGAACAGGCCGTTCGGCGCGTTCACCGGTTCCCGCCATTTTTCACCGACGCGGTCGTAAAGGCCGGCCAGCGTGCAGCCGACCAGCTGCTTACTCCCGTATTCTTCGAGCGTTCCCCGGTATCCGAGATACCCGTTGCCGATCAGGAACGTATTGCCCCGCCGGGCGACCTGCTCCGGATCGCACCCGTGTTCAACAACCGTCCAGTCTTCGCGCATTCGCCGTCACCTCCGCCGCCGTGAGACCCGACGCCGACGGGCTCGATACCGCAGCTGACGTGCGGAGCGGAACGACGACGCCTTGCTCCGTTACTTCATACCGCCGGTCGTAAAGCGACACGTCCACACGGCCGGGTTCGAGCGCGCGAAGCGTCACTTCCCGCTTCGTGACGGCGACTTCGAGCGGCACCCCGCGATAGACGATCCGAAAACGGTATCCGTTCCAACGCCCGGGCAACATCGGCCGGAACGAAAGCAGCTCGCCGTCCGAACGCATGCCGCCGAACCCGTAGACGATGTTCAGCCACGCCGCCGCCATCGACGTCAGATGCAGCCCCTGGTCCGCATTCCGGTTGTAATCGTCCAGATCGAGCCTCGTGGCGAATTCGAAATATCGGCACGCCCGCTCCTCGTCTCCCAGTTCGGCCGCCAAAATCGAGTGAATCGCCGGCGACAGCGAGGACTCGTGCGCGCATCTCGGCTCGTAGTACGCGTAGTTCGCCCGCTTTTCCTCCTCGGAAAAACAATGACTGTACAAAAACATCAACATGAGCACGTCCGGCTGTTTGATCATGTCGTACCGGAAAATCTTGTCATACGGCCAATGATGGTACAGCGGAAACTCATCGCGTGGAATCGACCGCACGTCCAAGTGCGGCAGATCGAAAAAGCCTTCGTGCTGTTCGAGAAGCAAGCCGTCGTCTCCCCGCGCTAGCCGCATGTTCGCCGCCATGTTCGCCCAATCGGCGAGTTCCGCGTCGTTCAACCCCGTCCTGCGGACAAGATCGTTCCACGCTTCCGGAAACGACCGGCGCATTTCTTCCGCCGTCGCCAGCGTATACTCCAAGCACTTTTTTGCCGTGAAATTCAGGTAATAATTGTGATTGACCATCATTTTGAACTCGTCGGGCCCCATGACGCCGTAAAACCCGAACTTTCCCGACCGTTGCCCCCATTGGCCGCGGCTTGCGAAAAACCGGCAAATCTCAATCAGCATTTCCATGCCTTCGCGATGCAAAAACTCGACGTCTCCCGTCACGCCGGCATAATGCCGGATCGCGTAGGCCACCCCGGAGCTGACCTGAAGCTGCAGATTGGCGTGCTGCCACAGCCCGCACGACTCCGTGCCGTCGATCGTCGCCACCGGATAGAACGCCCCCCTGCAGCCGACGGACGCTGCCTTCCGTTTCGCCTCGGGCAGCGTCCGATAGCGGAACATGAGCAGGCTGCGGGCCGCTTCCGGGTTCGTCAGCAAATAAAACGGCAGGCAATACGTCTCGGTCTCCCAGAACGCATGACCGCCGTACACTTCTCCCGTCAGCCCTTTGGCGCCGATGTTGTGCGCCGGATCAAGGCCGCGGTACGTCTGGATCAGCTGAAAGATGCAGTAGCGAATGCCCTGCTGGTTGTCCGCGTCTCCGTCGATCTCGACGTCGTAACGGTTCCAAACGTCGTCCCAAAATTCCCGGTTCTCGCGTTCGAGTTCATCAAACGAAACGACCGGCTCGGCGGCGAACGCCTCCATCCCGCGCGCAGCCGCAGCCTCAAGGGAAACGTCCGGATTTTTTTCGACCCGATGAAAAACTTCCCGGTCGCACGTCGTTTGCCGGCCTGAAGCAAGCGGAAGCCGGACGCGGATACCGGCGTAGCGGTCGCGGGATACGCGCCGCACGTCTTCCGCATCCGGCGCAACGAGGCGAAACGCGGAAAACACGTTTTTGCCGCTCCGCCGCGTCCGGCCCGCCAGCGCCGCTGCCCTTTCCGTGAACAACGGTTCGCCGCACGACCAGTAATTCCGTCCGCGCGTGTAATGAAGGACGGAAAAATCAAGACCGAATTCCAGCTCGATCGTTCCTGAAAAATTGAGCGGCTCTAATGCGATCCGCTGGGCGGCGCGGTTCGGCCGCTTCATGCCGAGCAGACGGCGGAACACGATTTTCAGCCGTTTTCCCCCGGCCGTCGTCCACACGAGCTCGCGCGTCAACACGCCGGACCGGAAATCGAGTTCGCGGCGAAATCCGGAAATCCGGCCGTTCGCGCAGTCGAGTGTTTCCCCGTCCAGACGGATGCGCGTATGCAGCCAGTCGACTGCGTTGACCATGAACCGGTCGGTATACGAGATGCCGGGATAACGGACGAGGTAGACGGGCTCTTCTTCCTCGAACACGCCGTTAAAAAAGCTGCCGATGCGCGACGGACCGGACGTGCCTTCCTCGAAATAGCCGCGGACGCCCATGAATTCGTTGGCCAGAGAAAACAGCGACTCCGACACGAGCGCCCGCCCAGCGTGAAAACCGTTTTCGACGATTTTCCACGAATGTACTTCCAAATACTTTTCGGCCGTCTTGTTCATGCCGGATTCCCCCTCTCCGGACGAATCAAGAGGGCCCCCCGCGGTTTTCGGACCGCCGCGTTCGGGGGGCCCCCGGTTTCCGTTACGCCGCTTGTTTCAGTCCAGTTTGATCGTGTCGTAGTACTTGGTCTGCACCAGCTTGGCCGCGGCGTCGAGCTGCGCCTTCAGATCGACGTTTTTGTCGGAGAAGACGGCCTGCACGACATTGGTCATGACGGAATAGTAGTCCTGCGTATTGTACTGCGCTTCCGGCTTGCCGTCGAGCAGTTTCAGCATCTCGGGATCGTAGACGTACACGTTGTCGTACTTCGCGTACACGGCGTTCACTTTCTGCCCGTATGCCGAATCCGGCTTGAAGTACTGGATGAGCGGCGGAACGAAATATTTGTTGTCCTTCTTGCGCTGCTGGATGTTCGCTTCGAGCGATTCCAGGCCCTTGTCCGAAAAATAGTCGAACACCGCGTAGTTGAAGGCCGCTTCCTGCTCTTCCTTGGTCGCGTTCGGGTTGATCACGAGATAATCGCCGCCGAGAACCCCCGTATGCTTGCCGCCCGGCTGCGCCGCCGGCATCGGATAGACGGCCACGTCTTCCGGTTTCATGCCGCCCTGGTTGAGCGCCTGATCGACCGGACCGTCCGGACCCGCGATGACCATCGCCGTCCGCCCCTGCGCGAACGCGCCGACCGCGTCGCCCCAGTTGAGCGCCCAGTTCTCCGGAATGGCGTTCGCCTCCCACCGCAACCGGTGATAAAACTGGAGCGCCTTGAGTCCGGCCTCGGAATTGAACGTGGCGACGACCTTGCCGTTTTCGATCTTCTGAATCTCGCCGCCGGCTTCGAACAGGAAGTTCGTCCAGTTCCAGCCTGCTTCGTTGCCCTTGCCCATCGGCGCGATGCCGGAAATGCCCTTTTGCGGATCGCTGACCGCCTTCGCCGCCTGGAGCAGGTCTTCCCACGTCCAGTCGTATGGCGGAAGTTTGACGCCTTTGTCGGCGAACATCTTGCGGTTGACGACGACGCCGGTCACATACCCTTGCTGGGCGATGCCGTAAACGCGGCCGTTCAGAATGAACTGGTTCTGAAGAATCGGGTTCATCTGGTCTTTATATTCCCATTTGTTCCACAGCTCCGTAATGTCCGCCGCCCAGCCGCGCTCAGCCAGAAACTTGCCTTCCGTCGCGTACGTGTTGAACAGCGTCGGCGCTTCGTTGGCGCCCATTTTGATGGCGATTTCGTTCGGGTTGTAATGCCAGTCGCTTTTGATGATTTCGACATGGGGATATTTTTCCTGGAACCTTCTGATTTTGTCGTCCTCGAGCGCCCGCTTTTCCGGCTGGTCGGGCGTCGGATAGTAAATGCTGATGCGGACCTTTTTCGGCGGAGCGGACGCCTCGCCGCCGCCCGACGGTGCCGCCGACGCGCCGGCCTGCCCGCCGGACGTCGATTTCGACGCCGCACATCCGCCCAGGGCGACGGCGGCGACCAGCAAACCGGCCAACCATACATGCGCCTTTTTCATGGATTGCTCAAACCCCTTTGCTGAAAGTGGATTGAAGTCATTTTCGATTTTAAGGTAGTCCCATGATAAGAGCGATGAGCATTTTTATTTCAAATATGTCTGATCTTATGAATCAACCTTTGATGCCGGCAAGCGAAATGCCGCGCAACATATATTTCTGGAACAAGAGGAACACCAAGACCGGCGGCGTCATGACCATGAACAGGATCGCGAACCGGATGTTCCAGTCCAGCCTCCGCGCGTTGATGACATATTTGTAGACCGCCGTCGCCAGCGGCATCTTGTTCGGATCGTGCAGCACGAGCGACGGCCAGAACCAGTCGTTCCAGACGGCCGCGAACACGAAGATCGCGATCGTCGAAAAAATCGGCAGCGAAAGCGGCACGGCGATTTTCCGGAAACAGAGCCATTCCGACGCCCCGTCGATGCGCGCCGCTTCCAGCAATTCGGGATGAATGCCGTCAAAAAAGCTTTTCAAGACGAGCAGATAAAACGCGCTCGCCCCCGCCGGCAGCCAGAACGCCCAAAACGTGTTGACGAGCCCCAGATCTTTCAAATTGACGAAATTCGGGATGATGTAGGTCGACGGCGGGATGAACAGCGTCGCCATAAAAAACGCGTAGATCGCCCTGCGGTACGGAAGCCGCATACACGACAGCGCATAAGCGGCGAGCCCGGTCGCCAGAAAAATGCAGATCATATTTCCTATAAACAACATAATAGTATTTTTAAGATAAAGAACTAAATTAATATAATTCCATCCTGTTTTCAAATTCGCCCATTTCCACTCTTTCGGAAAAAAGCGGGGAGGAAATTCGAAAATTTGTTCGTTCGGTTTGAATGCGTTCATCATCGTCACGGCAAACGGGTAAAGCATGGAAAGCACCATGAGCGCCACGAGCAAAACCGACGCTCCGTAAGCGAAAACGACCGATTTTTTGCGAAAATCGTAGGCGGACAAAATACCGCGCTCGAACGCCGCTTTCATCTGACATCCCTCTCTTTTTCCGACAATCTGTAGTGCAAAAAGGCGAGTCCGCTGAGTACGACGAACATGAGCACGCCGAGCGCCGAAGCCGCACCGAAATCGAAACGGCTGAACGCGTATTTGACCGACAAAAGCGTGTACGTCATCGTCGCGTTGTTCGGACCGCCGTCAAGCAGTGCCTGCTGGGACAAATATGCCTGCGACGTAGCGATCAGCTGTAAAATCAACATCAGAAGCAACAAATGCCGGATCGCCGGCAGCGTAATGTGCCGGATGCGTGCCCAAACGCCAGCGCCGTCGATCTCCGCCGCTTCGTACAGATCTTTCGGCACGGCGAGGATGCCGGCGAGATAGATCAACATCGCCGCGCCGAACTGCTGCCATGTCTCCATCAGTACGATCGACACCATCGACCAGTCCGGGTCGGTCAGAAACGAAATCGGCTTCAAGCCGACGGTTTTCAGGAAAGCGTTGAACGGCCCGACCGGATCGTACAGCCACATCCAGATGCCGTAGAGGACGACGGCCGGAATCACGTTCGGCAAATAAGCGGCGACGCGCGCGAAACTTTGAAACCGCCTCAGCTCGGATACGGCGATCGCGAACAGACACGGCACCCAGTACCCGATCGCCAGACAAAGCGCCATATAATAAAGGGTATTGCGGACGGCCGTCTTGACGTCCGGATTGCTCAAAATTTCTTGATAATTAGCCAGGCCGACGAAGCGATTACCTTTTACAAAATCGATATCAAAAAAACTGTAAATAAAACCTTTTATAATAGGTATCCATAAAAATATAAGAAAAAGTAAAAAAGCTGGTAATATAAACAAAACACCCGTCGCGCGGCTCGCGCGCCACGGTCGCACTGCCGCACGGCGGCGGGGTTCGGACCGCGCAGCCGAGTCATGCGGCGCGGCGGACGTCTGCGGGATGGAGGATGTCTGCCAAGTCGTGTCTCGCATCGTTTTCCAGCCCCTTTCGTTTACATCGTACGAGTTCGGGGCGCGCGGAACAATGTGCGTTTTTATGATCGAAATAAAGCGATTTTACTTTTTGATTTGAGAAGGGCTGACGCCGAAATATTTTTTGAAGATTTTACTAAAATGCTCAGGGGATTCGTATCCGACGCGCTCGGCGATCTCGTACCGCCGTAAGTCGGTCGTCAGTAAAAGCCGTTTCGCTTCTTCCATGCGCAATTTTACAATGTAATCCCATAAATTAATTCCAGTCCACTTTTTGAAAAGAAAACTTAAATAATTCGGACTGACATGAATTTTTCGCGAAATTTCTTGTAGAGTAATCTCTTTTTTATTGTAATTTTCCTGAATGTATGAAATTGCCTGTTCGATGATCTGATTGTTGTTTTTCCTGATTTCTTCGAGCGACCGCCCTTCCCGATAACGCAAAGGATGAAAATCCCCATAGTAAAATACAAAATGTTCCGGAAACACTTGATGCCACTCGATCGCTTCGGACGCCTGCGTGAACATTTCCGGCCAAAATTTTGTTCCTTTCATAATTTGACTGATGCCGACGACTGTTTCAAGCTTGAGATATTCCTTCAAATGATGATGAACTGATTTTCCTATTATATCTAATTCTTGGATTTTATCGAGTCGAACGTCGGCGTACTCCGCCTCGTTCCACGATACGACAGATACGATCGACCGTTCGGGGCCGTAAAACGACACCTGCTTGCGCGGCTCGAGCGTCTCGCAGACGACGTTCAGCGCTGCATAGGCGACCGGATCGCGCTCGCTCTTCCATTCGCGCTTCGGCCGGACGCGGATGATCGAATAATACGGCCCGCCGGGATCGACGCCGTACGTCGACCTGAGCCGTTCGAGTTCCGGTGCGCGATCGTCGTGCGGACGTTCTAAAAGAAGATTTAGAAGCTGATTGCAAGTTTCCTCCGGCTCTTTCATCGAAAACCGGCGGCCGTGTTCCTCGGTTTTGCGTTCGCGTAAGGCGTCGGCCCGCCGCTTTGACTTCAGCAGCGCTTCTCGCACGGCGTCGAGGAAATGGTTTTCGTTGAGCGGTTTGACCAGATAGTCTTTTACCCCCAGCCGCAACGCCAGCTGCGCGTAATGGAAATCTTCATAAGCCGAAATGATGATCACCGGAACTCCCGGCTTCAGCAGCCGCGCTTGATGAATGAGATCGAAGCCGCTTATTTCCCCCATGCGGATGTCGGTCACGATCAAATCGACGTCTTCCATCCGGATGCAGTCCAACGCTTCGTACCCGTCGTGCGCGACCAGGACATGGCCGACGTCCAATCCGGAATGTTGCAGAAGCTGCCGGAGTCCTTCACAAATGAGCGGTTCATCGTCCACGATCAGCACGCTGTACATCGATCCGTTCCCCTTTCCCCTCGATTTCCGAATCCTCCCTGACGACGGGCCACCGGACCTCGACGCGCGTTCCCCCGGACGACCCACGCGAATAAGCAAGCCCGTAACGGTTTCCGAAATGCAGCCGGATGCGTTGATGTACGTTGCGGACTCCATAACCGGGCGCCTCCGTCGTCTCGTCGGCCAACATCGCCTGCATCGCGGCGATATCCGCCGGCTTGTAACCGTTGTCCTCGATGACGACGCAGACTTCGTCGCCGTCGGTGCGGGCCGAAATCCGGATCATCCCTTCGTCGCCCATATGGCGGACGCCGTGCAAGATCGCGTTTTCCACAAGGGGCTGCAACACGATCTTCGGCGTCAGACAGCCGAGCGCCTCGGCCTGCACGTCCCACGAAACGCGGAAACGATACGCATAACGTTTCTGCTGTAAGCTGATGTAGGCCCGGACATGTTCCAGCTCCTGCTCCAGCGGAATCAGCTCCTTGCCGCGGCTGAGTCCCAGCTTCATCAGCTTTGACAGATCGCGGATCATCTCGGCGGACTCCGATTCGCCGTTCAAGCGACAGTGCCAGTAGATGCTTTCTAATGTGTTATAAAGAAGATGAGGATTAATCTGAGAATACAAGAGGCGAAGTTGTGACTCCTTCTGGCGGATTTCCATGACGTACTTGTCTTTGATCAAAGCGTTCAACCGTTCCGTCATTTCGCGGATCGACGCGGCCAAAATGCCGATCTCGTCGCGCCGCCGCCCCGAGAATGAGCGCATCACGTCGCCGATTTCGTATCTCTTGAAAAATTCGGCCATTTTATGAAGCGGCCTTACAAACGCTTGCAAAAAATAAAACACGAAGAGAACTGTCGCCGCCAGATCGACGACGGTGATCAGCAGAATTGTCCGCTGCAGTTCGCTCAGCTGCCGCGTCAGTGCGGAAATCGGAATTTTGAACACCAGTTTCGTCCCGTACACCGACGGGCCGTGGGCGATATACAGAAAATTCGGGTCGCCGTCGCTCAGCTCGACGGAAGCGTCGACGCCGACGGCGCGCATCCGCGGCAGTTCGATGCCGGCGCCCAACTCGCCCCGCCCACCGGCCAACAACCGGCCGGATTCGTCCGTCACATAAATCTCGCCGTCGGGCAGCGACACCGAACGAAGATCGTCGTACAGTTTCGTATCCAGGTTCGTGACGGCCAGCACGCCGAGCACATAGCCGCCGCCGGACAAATCGTGAACGGATCGGAGAAAGGCGAGATTTTTCCTGCCGCCGAAGCCGAACCCGTCGATCACTTTCAAAAATCCTTTTCCTTTCAGCCGCATCGCCTCGTCGTACCAGGGCGGCCGCTCGTCATCCCGGAAAAAGAACACGCCGCGCGCGACGAGATCGTATTTCGGCGCGAACGAATACCAGTTTTGCGGATCCGGAATAAACATCGAATACCAGATCGATTCGGCCAGCGCCGTACCGGTCGAATAGCTGCGCAACAGATCGTCCGCCGCGACGTACCGGCGTACGCGCTCTTGTGTAGTCAGCATAGGATCGGGAACGAGCTGTTGAATGTACGGGTTCTGCACGATTTTGGAAGTGATCTGGTTGACCGCGTCCAAATCCCTTACCAGAATGATGTGCGTCTGTTTGATGAGTTCGATATACGTGTGGGTGACCTGTTCTTTGAGAATTTCCGCCGACTTGTAGTTGGAGTACAGGCCGATCGAAGCGATCGTCGCCGTTAGAAACGAGGCAATCGCCAACCATTTTTGACGAATGTTGAGATTCGTGATCCACCGCACGCCGCGTCCCCTCTCTCCCGATTTTAAGATACACCCTGCGCCCGGTTCCGACGCAATGCCTGATTTTATTGTGATGCGGAGCAATCTTAAGATCGCACACCGTTTTCGTAAAAGCGCGTCTTGGCGAACACGCACAGCCTCCCCTACTATGGAATTGCCGTATGAGATGAAAGCGTATTCATGAGGAGGTGTCGCCGGCTTTTATCCTTTTCGAACCGCGATTGGTCGATATCTCGATGTGTCATCAAATTCCAACAAACACAAAGGGAGGGTTTTCGCCATGGCCGTTTTATGCCGCAACCGGTTCGTCGCCATTCTACTGGTCGTCGTACTCAGCCTCGTTTATTGGCCCCCTGGCGGCGGCGACACCGTCTCGGCGGATCCGCAAAATTTGGCGCTGAACAAGCCGGTGACGGAAAGCGGACATGCCGACGTATATGCCGCGCCCAATGCGGTCGACGGCAACCAATCGACGTACTGGGAAAGCGTCAATAACGCCTTCCCGCAATGGATCCGCGTCGACCTCGGCAACACGTACAGCATAAACCGAATCGTGCTGAAGCTGCCCGTCGCCAATTGGGGCGCCCGGACGCAGACGATCACCGTCGAGGGCAGCACCAACGATTCGACGTATACCACGATTGTACCGTCGGCCAACTATACGTTCGATCCGAGCACCAACAACACCGTTACCATCACGTTCGCCGCGACGAACGCGCGCTACGTCAGGCTCGTGTTTACGGCCAACACCGGCTGGCCGGCGGGACAAGTG